>DAOWMX010000054.1 GCA_030642885.1 Anaerolineales bacterium
CTACGGACGAATTGGTTGACATTCCTCGGAAAGGATTCGCGGTTGCAGCGTACCGAATAGACGATCGTACTCACTCGCCCAGTTGTTTAGTTGATTCAGATCATAATCATAGAAGGCATACAAGGCATAGGTAGGAGCATTAGCGACTTGGGGGTATATCTCACGAAGGTCCTCATTAAATTCAAATTCCCAGTAGTGCTCTGTGAGAGTTACTCCAATTTCAACGATGGCATCCCGCAAGTCTTTATCAGTGGAAATTTGCCAATCCAGGGCTAATCCCGTTGTAACCAGGAGTACTCGAGGGTTGACACCGATCATCTGAGCACGACTTTTATTCCAAAAGTAATATGCAAGGTTCCGTTCTTCATTATCGGAATCTTCCCAGGTGTACTGTGCCCACCCAGGATGATTTGTTTCAAGAGCCTGTTGTAATACGTCAATGGCTTCCCATACTCCTAATTCCAGACCGGGGTTGACGTTATCATAAACGGCATAATCTATCACATGAACATAATCGGAAGGTATTGGAGTGCAAGTAGGTAAAGGGGGCTCAGTGGGCAGCTGTGTTGATATGGCCGTGGGTGTAGGAGTGTCCTGGATCGGGGAAGGGGGCGCTTCGGCAGGAATGCCGGTGCAGGAGGTTAAGAATATTAGACCCATGACAAAGAATGAAGCCATAAATTGACGGTTCATGGAGACTCCTCTAGCGGGTAGAAGTAAATTTTATGCCCAACTATCAACAGCATTACCCATGAGCCCTGCGGTTTCACTTCGTTATCATTCCTCCGTGAGGCTCAGAACTAGGGTGCCGAGGGGTCGGGTACAGCAGCATGATTACTACAGGATTATGAGCGCAATTGCTTATCGAGATTGGTGCTTCTATCATTCGTTATACCAAATCGATGTCTGGATCGAAATCATCAAGGCTTAGCTCGCTCAATTGAATGTCGAAGCCTTTGGCTTGCTGTTGCATTATCGAGAGTACCTCATTAAACGCCATGAGCCGTCCAGCTTCGAACGCGAATTCTTCTGTTCCCTTTGAATTCAATCCCTTAAGGGCTTTGGATTTTAATGCCCGCTCTTTTAGGTTTTGTCCAAGATCCTTCAGATATAACTTGTACATTCTGTCCATTAGGATTATTGACCTCTCGCGGATAGGATGCCCCTCATAATATCAGCAAGTTCTTGATTTCGAATCAAATCGCCCCGCCATTTTTACAGGAGGCCGACTTGTTCAAGTTCACTCAACAGCCCCCAATTGTCAACCGCTGAAGCAGGATCTAAAAGCTTATTCTCGTGAACCCTTACATTTTCTAAGTAACTCTTATGGGCTTTTTCAATCTCAGATGTAGAGCCATTGCGATAGTTCCCGTAACTCTCACTGTGGCGACCACCTGAGCGCGCTTCCTCATATGCACTATTAAGGGAGGAACTTGAACCAGAACCAACTAGCGATGAAGCCAGCTGCTCGATGATCGCCGATCCGCTGGCTACTCCCACCGCGCTAGCAGCGGATAATTCCGCGACGCCTAACGCAACTGCATATTAATACAAAAACACAACACACCCTCCATGCTGTAATATCCACGGTTCGGAACTACGATCATTCGGGTCTTAGGTTTTGTCTCCGGCTGCGCCCATTAATTTCAAGATGATCAGATTGGGCGCTGATGATGGACGTCAAGACCTGATACGATAAGATGCCCAAATCGAGAATTTCCTTCGACTTCAAGCTGGGTTAACATCATGCACATACAATTCCTAATGCCAAAAGAAGGGTAGACATTATGAGCGAACGAAAAATCACGAGAACTATCCCGTTATACCGGACGCTGTTCCTCGATCTGCTGTTTAACCGGAAGACGCGACCGATCTTTATTTATGGATTTCTCCTGATCGCAAGCGGAGCATTCCTTTATCACTGGTTGGAGGGTTGGCCCTGGATCGACTCGTTTTACTTTGTCGTCGTCACCCTGACGACGATCGGCTATGGGGATTTTGCACCGACGACGCCACTCACAAAATTGATTACAATATTCTATGTCCTCAACGGGGTGATTTTACTGCTGATGATATTCGATGTCGTTCGAACACAGCGGCACTGGAATCCAGGGGGAGCATCGGAGGAGGGCGTCCTCCTTGATGAAAACCCTACTTCATCGGTAGAATAAGGACAGGTTTAAAAAAATCACACATAGAAAGGATTTTTAAAAAGTCGCGTTTCTTGTCGGGAACACGTTTCCTTATCCTTGTGCCAATTCTGGGCCTGGCGCTCGCCGCCGGGGATTCTCGTCGAGGATCGAAGGTTGATGTGCGACAAGCGATTGAATAAATCCATCCATGGAGCTGAATGATGACAAGCACAAATGAACAGAAGGACGTAACGGTAGAGGTCGAGGCACAAATCCAAGAGATCCGCAAAACGATCGGCGAGCAGTGGACTGAAATCCTATCTGCGGTTTTACTCGCCGTCGTCGCCATCGGCACCGCCTGGAGCGGTTATCAATCCGCGCAGTGGGGGGGCATCCAGTCGTTACAATTCAGCAAGGCTTCCTCCCTGAGGGTCGAATCGACGCGCGCTTCCGCTTTGGGGGGGCAGTTGCTCACAATTGACATCATCCTCTTCGAGGGTTGGGTGGATGCATTCGTCGCCGAGAACGAGGATTTGTTGAGCTTCTATGAAGATCGATTCCGAGACGAGTTCAACCCGGCCTTCGAGGCCTGGGTTGCAGCCGAACCGCTCAACAACCCGGATGCACCCTCTCACCCCTTTCTCATGGAGGAGTATCAGGTCGCCTCGATGCAGGAGGCGGAGCGATTTGAAGAAGAGGCGAGCGCTTTGTTCACCGAGGGAGAGCGGGCGAACCAGAGGAGCGATGATTATGCCTTCAGCACGGTGCTGCTGGCGACCGTGCTCTTCTTCGCCGGCATCGCCACTCGCTTCGAATGGCAGCCAATCCGCTGGGTGCTGCTCGCCATCGGCATTGGATTGCTGGCCTTTGGCATGTACACCTTGCTGAGACTGCCCATCGCCTGATCCCGGGGTTGGGCTGTTTCGCACTATCTAAATTAGCGGGGTATCAAAGGTGTGAAATTGAGTTAATCACGCCAGACTCTCCTATACATGGAGGGTGATTGGTTAATAGAGGTTATTTATCCGGCGGAGGGGTTGTGTCACGAAGTGCTATGAAAACTTTTTCCGCTAAGGAAACCTTTGATTCTGGAAATTGGCCAGATACCTCACGCAAGCGTATCTATATGAGTGACCATGGATTCAATAAGTCCTGATTCATCCTTGATTCTGCGGACAAAAATGCATGCGCCCGCGCTGCCATCCGATCTGGTCTCCAGAGAGCGTCTGATCAAGCGAATGGATCAGAACTTAGATCGACCGCTCACGCTGGTTTGTGCTCCAGCAGGATACGGCAAAAGCACGCTTGTGAGTCATTGGATAAAGAGCTGCAACCTTCCATTCGCCTGGCTCTCGTTAGATGCAAGTGACAACGACCTCGAAGGTTTTCTTCATTATTTCTTCAGTGCTATACAAACCGTCTGTCCGCATTGCGCCGCGAACTTAACGGGTCAACTAAATTCAATAAAACTGCCGGCACCCTTATGGTCAAATTACGTGCTCAACGAGCTGGAAGAAAGCGATCAACGGTTCGTACTGGTTCTCGATGACTATCATGAAATCCGTAACTCGGATATCCACGACTTCTTGGCCGGGCTTTTGGGACATCCGTCAAGCTCCATGCACCTGGCGCTCATCTGTAGACGAGACCCCCCTCTTCCACTCCATCGATTACGTGCACGCAACTTGATCACCGAAATGCGATCGCGATCCCTCCGTTTCACACAAGCTGAGACACACGAGTTTATCTTCGCGAAGATGGGGTCGGAGTATGACACACTCGAATTGGATAAATTCACGGGCAGGCTGGAGGGCTGGGCTGCAGGGTTGCGTTTGCTCCTTCTGGCATATAGAGAACAACCTGAAATTCCGCTCGATGAGCTCTCGGACATACCTGGGGCCGCGGGTATTGCTCGCTTCCTGGCTAACGAAGTCATAAATAAACTACCCAAAGAGTTTCGTGAGATCCTCTTGCGATCCTCCATTATGGATCGATTCTCTGCGTCCCTATGCGAAGCGCTTTTCACGCCGGAAGAGATGGATTCGATGGAGATGAGCGGGGAGGATTTCATTGAGCGACTTGAGGCGGCCAATCTGTTCGTAGTAGACCTGGATGATGAACAAAGGGGGCTCCGATACCACCACATGTTTCGAGATGCACTGGGTGAACTCTTAATCCAGGAAAAGGGTGCGGTGTATATTGCTCAATTGCACCAGAGAGCAAGCAATTGGCTCTCTCAGAATTGCTTCATTGATGAGGCCATTCGCCATGCCTTATCGGCAAATGATTACGATGGTGCAGTTTCTTTGGTACAGGAACATCGCCAAGAACGCATGAATCATGAGTGTTGGACCGACCTTAAGCGATGGCTCCGAATGTTTCCTGATGAAGTTGTCGAGGAACAACCCGAGTTGCTCATCACAAAAGCATGGATCTTCAACACCCAGCAATTTTGGGAAAAGGAGATGGATATCCTCGATAGGTTGGAGACGAAGGAACCTTCCGATTCTATTCTTGGCGAATCGCTGGCTTTAAGGGCCAATCTGGCAGCGTGGGCTGGAGATGCGGAGAAATCCCTGGCTTTAGCAGATCGAGGGTTAGATCTTCTGCCTGAAGAATGTACATATGCGCGAACCGCGGCCGTCATGTTCAAAGCATGGTCTACTCATTTACTAGGTAATGGTGAGGTAGCCTTCAGGCTACTTGATGATGCTATCGCGCAGACTAGATCCAGGGAATTGGCATCTCATCCATTATTACATTTCGCATCCTGTGTGCTTAGCTATCGTGATGCCGACTTGCCTGCTTTATTTGATTCTGCTAACAAGTATTTACGTTCCGGCCAAGAAGGAGGAGCGAGTGAAAGCGAGGCCATTGGAAACTATTTTCTTGGTCTTGCTTCTTACTATCAGAATGACATGCTTAGAGCACAGGAATACTTTGAAAAAAGTTTAAGCAAAGGACCGTTCTTCTCGATGATTTATTATGTCCAATGCGTATGTGCTTTGGAATTAACTCAGTATGCTCTCGGGAAAAGAGACGCAATCAAGGAGCTGCTTCTTACAAACCACCAGCTTCTGAAAGAGGTAGGGAATCCGGGATTGACTTACTACCTCGACGCACTTGAGGCGCAGTTGAACTTGTACAAAAAGAACCTACCGGATGCAATTCGTTGGGCGACGAGTGTTGAACTTAAAACAATCGACCCATCCACATTGTTTTTATATCCCCCCGTGACCAAAATTAAAGTGCTGATCGAAATCAATACACATAGCAGCAGAGACCGGGCAGTTGCTTTGTGCAGCCAATTGCTTGAATCTGCAAGATTCACGCATAACACTCGCTTAGCAATCGAACTGCTCGCTCTGCATGCCATCCTCGACCAGGACAGAGGGAAGCCTGAGGATGCACGAGCCCACCTGGAAGAAGCGCTTCGTCTCGCCGAGCCCGGTGGGTGGATGCGAGTATTCGTCGATGTGGGGCCGCGTCTCGTTCCATTGCTTCAGATCTCCCGGCGAGATGACGTTTCCACGGATTTCATTGATCAGATCGTAACTGCGATTGAAGAATCCAATTCTAGTAAAATAGCGTCAGAAGATGATGAACGTGAAGATCCCCTGACCCGTCGGGAGTTGGTAGTCATAGAATTACTGGCAGAAGACCTCACCAATCATGAAATAGCGGATAGATTATCGATCACCACGGGTACTGTGAAGCAGCATATCTACCACATTTACCAGAAACTCAATGTGAAGCGCCGGTATCAAGCAGTAAGAGCAGCTAGAGAAAAGGGCATCTTGCCAAAAGAAACCGCGTAAACCCCTCTCTGACGCATCCATTATCCAGATCTGATCCCGCCAAACTATTAGACGAATAAATACCAGGTTGATCATCCAGCCGCGCATTCACCCTGAAATTAATCCGGTCTTCGAGCAGCGCGGTCGCCCTGGTCCAATTGTGAATCTATCCCTCTCAATATCCGAGAATTTATGACCCCGAATATAACTTTTCTATAACTGTTTTCACTTCTCACCTGCATTTCAGGATAATAAGCTGGCTATCATAAGAATGGAGCAGTCCAGTTTAGTAATAAGAATAAGAATCGTAAGCGCATTCGCTTGATTCCTCGTAGACGGGAACGAAATGGACAAAACGCAAACGTATCGAATTCGAGTACGGGGGTATCTGGATGATAGCTATTCAGACCGCTTGCATGGCATGACAATCACACCAGTGGAACAGGAGGATGACAACGGAGAAACCTTCCTCTATGGCCAGCTTCCAGATCAAGCCGCATTAGCAGGCGTGATGTCTTACCTGTATGACCTGCAGCTTCCGGTCGTCACGGTTGAGATCGTTGGAGATGAAGAGGGCGAGTGAACTGCAGCCTAGAAACCAACTCGACGGCCGGAAAGATGATCACCACTCACGCTCCTGGGACGACGTGGCAACACCCCGCAGGAAGCCTTGTCGTGAGGAGCGTAAATTTAGAAATCTACAATAACCCGAACGCATTGCCGATCGATTGAAGTAAAAAAAGAGAGGGTCGAATAAGATAATAGCGAAGTAGGACCTACCAGAACTCAATACAATTGTCGTGGAGAAAAATTCCACAGATAATTTTAATAAGGAGATTCATATGTCAGACAAGTATAGCTTCATCGTTGTGAAATACCCACAGAAGGAAACCGGGGAAGCGGCACTGGCTGCCGTCCTCGGGTTAGCGAAGGAAAAGGTCGTCAAGCTGAAGGACGCCGTGGCGATCACGAAGACCGAAAAGGGAAAGATCAAGCTTCACCAGACCAAGGATGATCCCGCCGGAAAGGGTTTCCTCAAGGGCGGCTTGATCGGCGTGCTCTTTGCAATCTTGTTTGGACCCGCAGGCTGGATCGTCGCCGGCGCGGCATTGGGCACCGCCTTCTCGATGTTCGACCGCGGCATCAAGAATAAACTGCTTAAAAAACTGGGCGATGACATGTCCACGGAAGAGTCGGCGCTGGCAGTCCTGATCAAGGAAGCCGATTGGGAGACCTTGCGTGATCGCATGGCTGCCAACGACTTCAAGGGCGAGACGATAATTTCCGAAATCGTCGAGGATCATCTCGATGAGGTCGAGAAATTGACGGATGATCCCGAGAAAGTCGAAGCGGTGCCAGAGGAGATGGAACTCCCGGAGGCTGCTGAGTAATAACTCACCATTGGAGCCAGGTTGTTTTAAGCCTGGCTCCAACTTCTTTATTTCATTGATAAGTGAGCGTATTCATCAATTATATGTAGGAGGGTAGGGATTTGAGACAGAGCGTACGGAAAAACCACAAGCCAATGGATGTCCAACAACGAGCGATACAAGAAAGGGGTTCTTAGACATGGCTGAAAACAAAGAGAAAAAAGGTTTCAAGTTCCCAAGCGCATTTACCATCTTGTTTCTGTTAATCATTGTGGTGGTCATCGCCACATGGGTCGTCCCTGCTGGACAGTACGAGCTGAACGCGGACGGCGATCCTATCCCGGGTAGCTACCACGAGGTTGAATCAAACCCGCAGCGGATTATCTCCGATGGGCTCCTGGCGATCGTCAACGGCACCTTCGGCATCCAGGCTGAGGATGGCAGCATCAGCATCTACAACTTCGGTGAACTTTACGGCGCCATCGACGTGGCCTTTTTCGTCCTGGTCATCGGAGGTTTCCTGGCAATTACGATGGAAACCGGCGCTATCGATGCCGGCATCTATAAAATCACCACCGGCCTGAAGGGTCGTGAAAAGTGGATGATCGCCATATTGATGACCGTCTTTGCGGTCGGCGGCACGACCTACGGCATGGCGGAGGAGACGTTGGCTTTCTACGGCTTGATCGTCGCCGTGATGATTGCGGCGGGTTATGATGCCATGGTCGGCGTGGCTGTTGTCATGCTTGGCGCGGGAATCGGCACTCTCGCTTCGACAGTGAACCCTTTCGCCACAGGCGTTGCCTCTGCGTTCGCCGGCATATCCATCGCCGATGGTCTGGTCTCAAGGTTGTTCATCCTCGTCGTCGGCACGCTCATCGGCATCGTTTTCGTCACCCGCTATGCCGAGAAGGTGCGGGCGGATCCCTCTAAATCCCTTGTCTACGATAAAAAGGAGGAAAACGAGAAACATTTCCTGCGCGATTTGCAAGCTGAGACGCAGCCAGAGTTCACCGGGCGGCGCAAAGCGATCCTGCTCCTGTTTGCGCTGGCCTTCTTGATCATGATTTACAGCGTGATTCCCTGGCCTGACCTGGGCATCAACATTCCGCATTTGGATTGGTGGTTCGGTGAGTTTGCCGCGCTGTTCCTTTTCTTCGCCATCGTGATCGGTTTCGTGGGGCGCATGGGAGAAGCCGGCATCTCTGAAACCTTTGTCAACGGCGCACGCGACATGCTCGGAGTAGCGCTGATCATCGGCGTCGCTCGCGGCGTGAGCGTAATCATGAACAATGGATTAATCGTGGATACAGTCCTGGCCTGGGCAGAGGGCTTGCTTGTTACTATGGGTGGGGCGGCGTTCGTGAACATCACCCATCTCCTCTACCTGCCGCTCGGTTTCCTGATTCCATCCTCATCCGGACTGGCGACGGTGACCATGCCCATTATGGCGCCGCTCGCGGATATTGCCAGTATCGACCGGAGCCTGGTTGTCACTGCTTACCAGTCGGCCAGTGGGCTGCTCAATCTGGTCAACCCCACTTTCGCCGTCGTGATGGGTGGGCTGGCGCTTGGGCGGGTGGGTTATCAAAAATGGCTGCGTTTCGTGGCGCCATTGATGCTTATCATCTTCCTGTTGTATGCGCTCGTATTAACCGTGGGCGTATTCTTTCCGGGTCAGATTTTCTAGAATCTAACTATAGCCATTCCTAAGGAGGGAACCATGGCATTCAATCTTCGTCATCGCAATTTTGTAAAACTCCTGGATTTCACCCCCAAGGAGATCAAGTTTATGCTCAAGCTTTCTGCGGATCTCAAGGCTGCCAAGTATGGCGGCTACGAGCAGAAGACTCTGTCTGGCAAGAATATCTGTCTGATCTTTGAGAAGTCCTCGACGCGTACACGCACCTCATTCGAGGTCGCCGCCTACGATCAGGGCGCCAACGTGACCTACCTGGGTCCCGCTGGTTCACACATCGGACACAAAGAAACCATGAAGGACACCGCTCGGGTGCTCGGCCGCACGTACGATGGGATCGAGTACCGTGGCTTCGCACAGGAGACCATCGAGACACTGGCGGAATACGCGGGTGTTCCAGTCTGGAACGGGTTGACCGACGAGTACCACCCCACCCAGATACTGGCCGATGTGCTCACCATGACCGAGCACACCTACAAGGACCTACCCGATATCGCCTTCACTTATATGGGCGATGCCCGCAACAACATGGGCAACTCGCTCATGGTCGGCGGCGTGAAACTGGGCATGGACGTGCGCTTGTGCGCCCCGAAGGCAAACTGGCCTGAAGAAAGCCTGGTCAAAACGTGCAAGGCGATCGCCAAGGAGACCGGCGCTCGATTGACCATCACCGATGATGTTGCCAAGGGCGTCAAGGGCGCCGATTACCTGTACACAGATGTATGGGTGTCGATGGGCGAAGCAGACTCGGTGTGGGAAGAGCGCATCAAGCTGCTCAAACCCTACCAGGTTAACGCCGAAGCGATGAAGCTAACCGGCAACCCGGACGTCCAATTCTTGCATTGCTTACCCGCCTTCCACAATATCGACACCAAAGTGGGGTTGGAGATGAAGGAGAAATTCGGTCTCGAGGGGCTGGAAGTGACCGAGGAGGTCTTCGAATCGCCGGCATCCCTCGTCTTCGATGAAGCCGAGAACCGGCTGCATACGATCAAGGCCATCATGGTGGCTACGCTGGGCGACTAAAGGTTGATCGAAATCCTTTTC
>DAOWMX010000342.1 GCA_030642885.1 Anaerolineales bacterium
GTATCGGACTGAGCCAGGGCCGTTTTTCCCAGCACTGCACTTCAGCGATCAACGCTTCTGTGATCGTTTGCTCTGAGGGTGCTTCCGACTACAATCTTGAGGGGAATCACAGGAATAGGATCCTTGTTATTAGTGTTTGGCTACAAAGCTAAAACGCGGAGGCAAACATGAGCAGCGAGAATGAGCAAGAGCGCCTACGCAGGATTAGAGATCGACAGATCCAACTTCGCGACCCCAAAATAAAGGAGAGGAAAGATCAGAGAGGCGCTGCCCAAAAACATCGCAGCAGCCTTGAATCTTTTTCTCTCATAAAGATTTGGACGGATCTCCCTAAGATCATCAGGGGCACGGTCATCGGGATGCTGGCAGGTTTAACCATCATGCTCGTGCTGCCGTACATCTTTCAAGGCGCGTGGGTGGACTATGCAGGCTTTGCCGCTGTTTTTATCCTGGCTTTTCTGGGACTTATCTTCGGTCAGGCGCTCGATGCGCGTGACCGGCTTTCGGATGTTTGAATTCCGTATATAAGCGAAATACTCAAGCAATACCCTTGCTCTTCTTTAGATATTCAGCTTGTCCCCGAGATTACTCAATCCGCGCGCCGTCAATAATGACAATCACCGGATCATGATCCGACTTGCGGATAGGGGAATCATCCTCAGGATCGGGCATTGCGAAGTCCGCGTTGGTGTGCAGGACATGCACTTCCTCCAACGCCGTCCATAGTGAGGGTGAAACGAGGATGTGGTCGAGTGTCTGTGAGACACCTTGATAGATGTAGGTGTAACGTTCTTCTCCGGGCAAGAGATCAAATGGGTGCCTCAAACCAGAATCGCGCAGGACGTCAATCGGGAGTGAGTCGTAGAAGGAGTTCAGATCGCCCAGTACGACGACGTGCGCATCCGGGTCCGCGGCGCGCAGGCGGTCGATGATCTCGACGTTCCAGGCGGACTGGGCTGCCCGGCGAGGCTCCGTCGCTGCTTCCCCCCCGGCGAGCGATGTGAAATGGTTATTGAGGACGTAAAGAACGCGATTCTCATCTCCCATGTCCAGCTGGACTTTGATGAGGAGCGGTGGCCGGCTGGTTAGACCTTCTGGCGCAATGTATTGCTGCACATCCAGGATCTGGGCACGATCGCCGCGCACCAGGTATGCCACATCGATCCCGCGGCTGTCGGTTCCTTCGATCAGAACCGGCACATAGTTGAAGGATGAAAGCAGTTCATGAGCGGCAAGGTCCTCCATGATGCCGAGGTTTTCGACTTCCTGTAAACCCACGATGGTGGGCGCCCCTGCCGCGAGCAGCGTGTTCGCCACTTTCGTAAGGTCGAGTTCATATTGCGCCTTGCGCGGGCGAGGTGGGCTGGATGGGTGCGGATCAAGGATGTCGAAGAGATTCTCGACATTCCACGTCATCAGGCTGAACACCGGGGGTTCAACAGAGGGGACGGATCCGATTTCGTAGGGTTCAGCGACGGTATCAGGAGGATGATTCGGTTCAATTTTATACTGCCCAAATGTAAAAGCGAGCGGCCCCTCCAGACTCGTGATCTGATCGCCAGTGGACACGGCGTAAGGAAGAGTTGAACGGTCTGCATGTTCTTCGCTGGAGCCGTCATCGACCATGATAAGCAGCCCGTTTTGTTCCCCGCGCATGACGCGGGAAATCTCGTGTTTAGCGAGTACAAGAGCCGATTCGCCGAAGCGAGTCGTCGGACCGACAACA
>DAOWMX010000263.1 GCA_030642885.1 Anaerolineales bacterium
AAGCGGAAGCCATCGAAGCAGTAGAGATCGATTACGAAGGAATGCAGGAGTAGGAAGCGTGCAGAAAACGTATTATCCAAAACCCGATGATGTAACTCGAGACTGGTATGTCGTTGACGCGGCAGGGGAGAACCTTGGTCGCCTGGCATCACGTATCGCTCAGGTCCTGATAGGGAAAAGTAAACCCCAATACACGCCCGGCGTTGATCTGGGAGACTTTGTCATTGTCATAAATGCTGAACAAGTGACTGTTACGGGAAAGAAATTAGATCAGAAAATGTATTATCGCCATTCGGGTTACCCGGGTGGTCTGAAGGCGATTTCACTCCGTAATCAATTGGAGAAGTTCCCGGATCGCGTAATCACTTCAGCGGTGTGGGGCATGGTTCCGCATAATCGCTACGGCCGGAAGCTCATGAAAAAGCTAAAAGTCTATCGCGGGGCAGAGCATCCTCATAGTGCACAGAAACCTAAAAAACTGAAGTTTGAATAATCTACGCCTAAGGGAACTGTCTCATGGAACTACGTCAGTTAGAATGTTAAAGGAAGGCAGGATTGATGTCTGAGAAATATTATGAAGGCATAGGACGACGAAAAACTAGCTCAGCCCGTGTCCGTATTACACCTGGCAGTGGAAATATTATTGTCAATGGCAAACCTGGCGCGGAGTATTTCACTCGCATGGGTGACATAGATATCATCATTGACCCCATGAAAGTTGCGGAGATGGAAAGCAAGCTAGATATTTCCGTACACGTCAATGGCGGTGGGGTCACAGGGCAGACGGGTGCAGTTATGCACGGCGTAGCAAGGGCCCTGATAAAAATGGACCCTGAGCTGCGACCGATGATGCGATCCGGAGGGTTTCTCACTCGCGATTCGCGCATGAAGGAGCGCAAGAAGCCGGGTTTGAAACGAGCGCGCAAGGCACCGACGTATACGAAACGCTGATCGATCCAGGCACAATGCGTCCTTTAATGTTTGTGGAAAAACTAGGCCGGGGAGGTTGACTCTCCCCGGCCTATAGTGTTGTATCCGGAGGCTGTTTTGGGAGCAGATTTGACGATTGTAGGATTAGGGCCGGGTTCACCGGAGTTTGTCTCACGTAAGGTGTGGGAATTACTCACGGGCTCGAAGGTCATCTATTTCAGAACGGGTCAACATCCTGTCCATGATGCACTTCCACCGCGAATTGAGCTCGTCAGTTTCGACCATCTCTATGAGGAGATTGATGAATTCGAGGGTGTTTATTCAGCCATCGTTAATAAAATTCTCGAAGAGGTGCGCAGAAATCCCCCCGTCGTTTATGCAGTTCCCGGGGACCCAATGATCGGGGAGGCAACGGTGAGTGCTCTCCTGCGTTTGGCCGCGGAGGAGAATCTTCATGTTCGTGTGCTTCATGGAATAAGTTTTATTGAGCCGTGTCTGGGGCTTCTTGGGCTCGATGCATTGGATGGTCTTTCGATTTATGATGCTCTAGAGATTGCAGGAAGATATCATCCGCCATTTCCACCTGACACACCGGTATTAGTCGGGCAGCTATATTCCAAACTCGTCGCTGCGGATGTTAAATTGACCTTGATGAATCAATATCCGCCTGAACATCCTGCCAGCTTATTACATAAGCTGGGAACCGACGACGAGTGGAGAGAAGATCTCCCCCTGGCGGAAGTTGATCACAGCGTAAGCATCGGCACTATGACGACACTTTTTCTACCGGAGATGCCATTGGAATCCGCTTTCGAGAGTTTCCAGGAGACGGTGGCACATCTACGGGCGCCTGATGGGTGCCCGTGGGATATTAAACAAACACATCAAAGCCTGCGGAATCATCTTATGGAGGAGGCGTATGAAGCCCTCCAGGCGTTGGACACTGAAGATATGGATGCGCTGCAGGAGGAATTGGGTGATCTGCTGCTTCAGATCGTTCTCCACGCCCAGATCGCTACAGAAGAGGGTTTCTTCACAACATCCGATGTGATCGCCAGCATTCAATCGAAAATTATCCGCCGTCATCCACATGTCTTTGCTGACCTGGATGTTGAGGATGTCGATCAGGTCTTGCTCAACTGGGAGGCGCTTAAGGAAGTCGAGCGTGAGAATGAGGGTTCCGATAAAGGAATCCTGGATGGTGTGCCGATTGATCTGCCTGCGCTCACGCAGGCGGAAGAGATTCAAGCGCGCGTCGCCCGGGTGGGATTCGATTGGCCTGGCATCGAGGGCGTGCTGGCGAAGCTAGAGGAGGAGCTCGTTGAGGTTCAAGAAGCTTCTGAAGATGAACATGTAGCTTGGGAAGTTGGAGATTTATTATTTGCTGTAGTAAATTACGCTCGATGGAGAGGGGTTGATCCGGAAGCCGCATTGCGAGAGGCTAATCGTCGCTTCCGGCGAAGGTTTACGGATGTCGAAAAACAGGCGCGAGTAGAAGAGCGTAAGCTTTCTGAACTAACAATCGATGAATTGGAGGAGCTTTGGCAAGCTGCGAAAAAGCGATCTTAACGCCGCTCCCCCGCCAGCTCCGAATGATCCTTTTTATCGCTGGTATTATTTTGCTTGGAACGATAACGGGTTGTTCTCGATCCGGGGGTTCGGCGCAGGATGGTTACCCCAAACTGCCGCCAACAATAGAGCTGCCAGGGACATCAACACCGGCCCAAACACCCCCTCCACTCACGCCGACGATTGCACCTACGCCTGAGGAACTGATCCCACCTCCAAGTTATGATTCTTCAAAGACTCTCGGCGCCTACGTTATCCCGCTTACAATCCAGCATCTCTCTGATACAGAAGCAGATCTTTACTTCATGCTGGAGTCAGCGGCGGAAGGCGCAGTTTTTTACTCGCTGTATGGCAATCCATCAGACCAGACTCAGTGGATCACGTTTAACGCAGCAACGGCCACACACCTTATCAAGGTGAGTGGCCTGGAGCCTGGAGCTATGTATGAGGTGTGGGTAGGTGTTACTGACGATGAAGGTGTCCACCATCCACCTTCCTTTGCAGATGGTATTTGGGAACCGATAACGATACGATTGCCGCAGGAAAACGATTGGCCTATCCGTATAGGCGTCATCGGAGATTCGGGTTTCGGAGAAGAGGTAACCTATCAACTTGCTGAAGAGATGGCATCCCATCACCCTGAATGGATCATTCACACTGGCGATCTTGTATACAATGTTTATGAGGATCCTTCCCCTCCACAAGCATATATAAGGAAGTTCTATCGACCGTTGGCTGACCTGCTTCACGCAGCGCCCATTTATCCGGTCTTCGGCAACCACGAAGCGTATGAAGATGCCTATTGGCGGGATCAACCCTTCTACTACACAGCATTTCCTTCTATGGAGAATAGTTACGAGGGGGATGACTTCGGTGGAATGTCGGGACAACGGGAATGGTATGCATTCACGCACGGCGACTACCAATTTATCTTTCTCAATAGCCAGCAGTTTTATTCTTTAGACTTGAGGGAGGAGCAAAACGCCTGGCTCCAGGAAAAATTGAGAGGAAGCACGTCAACAACGAACATCGTGGTCTTCCATATCCCACCGTTCACGAGTGGTTATCATCCTGATGACGGGATACCCATCCGTCAATCCTGGGTCCCACTATT
>DAOWMX010000337.1 GCA_030642885.1 Anaerolineales bacterium
GCTTTGGATCTGCCCGATGGTTCAACATCGGCATCGTCAATGTCCAACCATCCGAGTTGTCGAAGATTCTCATGATCCTCGTCCTCGCAGACTACTTATCCAAACACAAGTTGGATATCGGTCAACCAAAGATTCTCATCCTCAGTTTGGTATTGATCGGCGTACCAGCGATGCTAGTATTCCTCCAGCCGGATCTAAGCACTGCAATTGTCTTGGGGGTAATCTGGGTCGCGTTGGTTTGGGCAGCAGGCGCGAGACCGAAACACCTGCTTGTCCTGGCAGGTATTGGAGCGATGGCTCCATTGCTCGCCTGGCCTTTCTTGCAGAATTATCAGAAAGCACGCATGATCACGTTCCTCTTTCCAGATCCTAACGCTCAATTCGGGGAGACCTATAATGTAATTCAGGCGCTTATCACAATCGGATCCGGGGGCTGGTTTGGTAAGGGCTACGGGAGCGGCACCCAGGTCCAGCTACGTTTCCTGAAAGTACGCCATACGGATTTTATCTTCTCGGCCATGTCAGAGGAGTTTGGTTTTGTTGGTGCGGTCATCTTCATCTTGATCTTTATTTTCGTGATCTATCGTTGCCTACGGGCAGCAAGCATCGCCCGCGATCTTTATGGGGCCTTGATTTGCTATGGCGTTGCCGTTCTGCTGGCATTTCAGGGTTTCTTTAATATCGGCATGAATTTAAAGCTTCTCCCTGTTTCTGGTCTCCCGCTTCCATTTTTAAGTTACGGCGGTTCTTCGCTACTCGCCAGCCTGCTAGGAATCGGCCTCGTGGAGAGTGTGATCCTGCGTCATAAACAGATCGAGCTATAACAAATAATCATCCGTTGAGGCATTGTAATGACCGAAGGAAATCCCGCACGCGTTCGCTTTGCCCCCTCCCCAACCGGTCGCTTCCACATCGGCAGCGCCCGTACAGCCCTGTATGACTTCCTTCTGGCGCGCCAGTCGGAAGGCCAGTTCATCCTCCGCATTGAAGACACCGACCGCAACCGTTTCGACCCCCAGGCGGAGGAAGAATATTACGAAGCACTGCGCTGGTTGGGCTTGAAATGGGATGAAGGACCGGATATCGGTGGACCGCACTCACCCTACCGCCAGTCGGAACGAACAGAGATTTACCGCCAGCTCACCGAAGAATTGATCGCTGGGGGCCATGCATATTACTGCTTCTGTACTCCTGAGCGGCTTACGCAGGTCCGTCAACTCCAGCAAAAACGTAAAGAACCGACCCGTTACGATGGACTCTGCCGCCGTCTGTCACCGGAAGAAGCTCGGGAAAGAGCCCGGGGAGGCGAGAGCCACGTCATTCGTTTCAAAACACCGCAGGAAGGACAGACAACCGCGGTGGACTTTCTTCGAGGTCCGATTACGGTGGACAACCACACGATCGACGATTACATTCTCGTCAAATCAAGCGGTATGCCCGTGTACCACCTGGCGGCGATGGCCGATGATCACCTGATGAAGATCACGCACGTTTTGCGCGGCTCAGAATGGCTTCCAACCTTCCCGCTCCATGTCCTGATCTACGAAGCTTTCGGTTGGGAGCAGCCAATTTGGATCCATCTCTCCGTACTTCTTAACCCCAGCGGCAAAGGCAAGCTCAGCAAGCGATCAACTGTGGACCAGAAAGGTGGGGCGAAGGCAGTATTCGTGAATGACTTACGTGAAATGGGATACCTCCCACAGGCTGTGATTAATTGGATCAGTCTAATGGGGTGGTCATACGACGACCACAGCGAGTTCTTCCCGATGGATGATCTGATAGGAAAATTTTCAATCGAAAAGTTGAGCCCCAGCCCGGCGGCGGTAAATTTCAGCAAACTCGATCACTTCAACGGCCTCTACATCCGCAGCTTATCAACGGACGAGCTCGCGGAGCAGCTGCTCCCGTTTTTCACGAATGCAGGGATCGACGCTGATCTAACCGAGATCAAAGTGCTCGTTCCACTGATCCAGGAGCGGATTCGCACGCTCGATGAAGCGGTCGACATGGCTGGTTTCTTCTTTCAACCCGATGTCCATCCAGAACCTTCGGAACTCGTCGGGAAGAAAATGTCTGCACAAGAATCTGCGCGTGCTGCGGAGCGGGCAC
>DAOWMX010000338.1 GCA_030642885.1 Anaerolineales bacterium
AAGGAGTTAAAGTGATAGTTTGCTTCGGGCATTCGAAGTATGATGGACGAAAAAAAGCGGATCTGATTGATGGGGTTACTATCGGTAATGCTGATATAGTTATGCCGGCATTGTTTGAGAAACATACGAAAGTTATAAGCTCCAGTAGATCTCATCTCACCGAACGTGTCAGATGCACTCAACTCAGGGTGGGAAGAGACCGTGCACGACGCTCTCGGCGAGTGGTCCACGCGCATGTTCCTTAACGAATATTTACCGATAGACGAGGCATCCTTGGCGGCCGAGGGTTGGGGCGGTGACCTGCTCTTGTTTTTCTATCACGAAGAAGACGACGTCGATGCATTAGTGTTGATAACACAATGGGATACCATGCGAGATGCGCATGAATTCTACGCGGCCTTCCTTGATTACGGCCTGTCCCGCTACGGAGATCCAGAAAGACCTTCCTCCACTTCGGCACGATGGATGGTTGATGATGGCATCTCTTACTTCGAGCGTGTCTCCAATCAAACACTCTGGATTCTGGCTCCTGACGAGCAGACGCTGGATGTCCTGCAGAAAGCTATCCCACTTCCGCTGCGGACAAGCTCGTGACGGAATCCCTGGATATTTCTCGCATCCAGGCGATTTGCTTTGACCTCGACGGCACTCTCATTGACACCGACGAGAAGTACGTCGCCCGTGCTGCCCGGTGGCTGCGCCCCCTCTCCCATATTCTGCCCGACAGCAATCCAGAGGCTCTTGCCCGCCGCATAGTCATGGCTGTCGAGACCCCATTTAATACAGCCCTTGGTTTGTTTGATCGCTTCAATTTGGATGAGTTTTTTGGACCGCTGCTTGACAGGCTCCACCGTTCACGCGGCCTTGCTGCGGTAGATGCGATAAGCCTGATCCCTGATGCTCTCTCCACGCTGGAGCGTCTTAGCCCACGTTTCCCTCTCGGCATTGCTACATCTCGCGACCGATGGAGTGCGGCAGCTATCCTGGAAGCGGCTGACCTTAATCGCTTCTTACAGTGCGTGGCGACTGCGCGAACGACACTCCGAGCGAAACCACACCCTCAGCCCATCATTTGGGCTGCTAATCAACTGGGCGTTCATCCACATTCCCTGCTCATGGTTGGCGACACAACCGTCGACATCCACGCCGGGCGTGCCGCCGGGGCACAGACGGCTGGTGTTCTCAGTGGATTTGGCGAAAGGCGGGAACTCACTGAGGCCGGGGCGAATATTGTTTTAGACCGAACCCTGGACCTCGCCGATCTGTTTCTTATCGAAAGAAATAATGCCTGATCGATTCTGAGTTGGTTCTTCAATGACCTCTTTCTGACGAACGAAACCGAATGGGCTCAGCATGACAGGTTCATCCTACTCCGTCATTCTGCGGCACATCGCTCCGAAGAATCTCGTTCCCGGAAGAACTGCCCTCCTGTCCAAAGAACGAGAAGCTGCACTTTAGCTCAGTAAGACAGCCCACGTGAAACAATGTTCCTTTACACTAGATACCGCGGAGAAATCATGGGAGAATCACAAATCCATGCTGTTATAGGTGCCTACGGCTACTCAGGAAAATACATTGCCTGGAAATTATTGGAAAAAGGGCATACTGTAATCACGCTAACCAACTCTCTTCACCGCGCAAACCCATTTGGAAAGAAGATACGAGCCTACCCCTTCAACTTTGCTAACCCCGCGGAACTGATTGAATCACTGAAGGGTGTATCGGTTCTTTACAACACCTACTGGGTTCGCTTCAATCACAAGCTGTTCCGCCATGAAGACGCGGTTAAGAACACTTTGGTTCTGTTTGATGCCGCCAAGGCGGCCGGGGTTAATCGGATCGTTCACATAAGCATAACCAACCCATCGGAGAAATCTCATCTTGAGTACTTTAGCGGGAAAGCAAGACTCGAGAAGGCGCTTATAGACTCGGGACTTTCCTGTTCAATACTTCGCCCTACTGTCCTGTTCGGCAAAGAGGACATTCTAATCAACAATATAGCCTGGCTTCTGCGAAAACTCCCTGTATTTGGCATGTTTGGTGAT
>DAOWMX010000271.1 GCA_030642885.1 Anaerolineales bacterium
CGGAGAACCGCCCTGCGTGATCGTCTGCTGGAAGGCCTGCCATTCAGCGCGATGACCTTTATCCTGACGAAGCTGGGCTTTGTGGGTTTTAGTACGTCCGGATAGGGTCAGATCCAATTGCCGGAAGTCATCCAGAACCGCCACCCTCCCGCCTCCAAAGACCTCGATTCGCTCTTTAGGGAGTGCCCGGTCGCCGTTCGCCAGGTAGCTCACACTGCCGACCGAACCATCCGCGAACTCGAGCGTAATGACGAAGTTATCTTCACGATATCTTCCGTCGTCAGGAAGGGCCAGCGTGAACACTCGCACCGGGAGGGAATTCGTCAAGAAAGTCAGGAAGTCGATAAAGTGACAGGCCTCACCGATAAGACGCCCTCCACCCATGGCGGGATCGTGAAGCCAATGGTCCAAGGGTAGAGGCCCGGCGTTTACCCGGTAGTGCATCACCAGCGGTTCGCGGGCGCTATCCAAGAAGTTTTTCATCTTGATGGCCAATGGGGCAAATCGGCGGTTGAACCCGACGCTTAGCAGCTTGTCCTTCGTTTGAAGCGCGCTAGCAATCCGTTCCAGTTCCTGGCGTGTGAGCGCGAGCGGTTTTTCGCAGAAAACATGCTTGTCGGCTTCCAGCGCGGCCACAACCTGTGAGGCGTGAAGATGATGCCGGGTGAGAATGGCGATCGTGTTAATGCGCTTATCGCTCAGAAGTTCTTCCACATCCGTCGTGGCGTAAGCAAACCCAAAACGTTTGCCAACTTGCGCTGCTTTCATCCCGGTTGCCGTCGCCAACCCGATCCATTCCAATCCACCCACACCCTTCATTGCCGGGAACATCGTGGCGGTGGCGAAATTTCCCGCGCCGATTGCACCCAAACGGACGCTATCCTGCGCCTTAATTGCCGACTCTCTGAATTCCACCTTACGCTGCTCTGAAACGACCCCGGTCTGCTCTTGCGGGTAGGTCAGCAGGACTCCGAGAGCTGGCTCCCCCTTGCTGTCCGAAATTAGATCATAGGCTTCGATTGCTCTCTCAATAGGGAAGCGGTGCGTGAGCAGCATTTGGACTTCAATTTTGCCTTCTTCTAGGAGTTCCAAAAACGCTTCCAAGTTGCGGCCTTCGGTCCAACGCACATACCCTCGTGGGTAGTCCACGCCTGCTTCCTCATAGAGAGGGTCATAGCGACCGGGGCCGTAGGAGCGCGAAATAACAAAGCGCAGCTCCTTCATGTAATAGGGTCTTCGCGGCAGCTCGGTTCCAACAGCGCCGGTTGCCACCACAATGCCGCGGTCTCTAGCCAGAACACCGGCGAGCTGGACGGTGTCATGCGAAGGCGTGTCGGCACAAATTTGGATCAGGTCAAATCCTGCCCCACCGGTGAACGCCGGTCCTTCGCTTTCGGCAACATCCCGGTTGACAGCTTCAATGCCCAGTTCTTCGGCTAATTTCACCCGCTCGGCATTTGTGTCGATGCCAAAAACAGCGCAGCCCGCCGCTTGAGCGATCTTTGCAGCTAATAGACCTAATAATCCGAGACCGATTACAGCTACACGATCACCTAACTGAGGTTCTCCCAGCCTGAACCCGTGAAGGGCGATGGCTCCCAGTGTGGCGAAGGCGCCCGATTCAAAGTCCACACCCGCGGGGAGTTTTGCGATCAGGTTCTGGGGAACAATGGCATATTCGGCATGCACCGCGTAACCGCCTCCGGCGCAAGCAACCCGGTCACCCACTTGAAAACCGGATAACCCCTCTCCTACCGCTTCGATTACCCCGGCAGAAGAGTATCCCAATGGGAGCGGTTGAGCCAGCCGATTCTGGACAGTATCGAACGTTGTGAGCAGGCCTTCGCGGCGTGTTTTCTCTATCACTTGCCGGACGAGATCTGGACGCGAGCGCGCTTTCCCGAGAAGCGTCTTTCCAGCGAACTCGACAAGCGCTCGCTCCGTGCCCACGGACACGAGTGAGGCCACGGTGCGGACAAGCGCCGTGCCCGGCATAACCTGCGGCACAGGCACTTCTAAAACACTTGTCTCACCTTTGCGGACATCTTGCACAACTTGTTTCATCATAATTTTGGCGCGATAGGCATAATTGCTCGATTTTAATATAGGCTGTTCTTATCAACGCTCGGCGCGATTATAGCACTACGACTGTATTCAACGCACGCTTGTACGCAGTAAAACACAATGTACCCGCGGGGTCCTGATCGAATGTTCCCTATGAATTTCCACTGTTTATCATTCTTACTACTGGAACTCCCCCTCGTCTTACCCGCTGGTAGTTTTCACCCTCTCGATAACCTCCTTGTAAAATCGCTCTGCGGCAATCGCCACCTGATCGCGATCGGCGCGCTCTCCTATCAGTTCCTGATTGATCTTGCTAGCTTTTTCGCGAAGCTCAGCGCTCATGAGCGCGCGCGACGTCGCCTGGGCCAGAGCATCCGCGTCGTCTGGGTTTACGAGAAGGCCGTTTTCGTCATCGGTAATCCACTCCCGCAGCGATTCAAGGTCCCCCACCACCGGGAAGCAGCCGCAGGCGATCGCCTCAAGGAATGTATTCGGCGTTCCATCGTGTTCACTTGGCGAAACCATCACTTTCGACAGCCGGTAAACCATCGCCATTTCACCCTGCGAGAGTTTCGGTAGCAAACGGACACTTCCCTCAACCTTTAATTGAGCGATCCAGCGGTTGGCTTCCTGATTTCCTGCCATCGCCGGGCAGAGAAATTTCACCCCCGGAACCCTTTCGACAACGCCGGGGATCGATTGGAAGAAGGTGTCATTGCGCACGTAAGCTCGGAATCCGCGCGGGTTCACCACGATAGGGCTGTCCACAGGTAAATCTTCAAGCTGCTTTCTCACCTCGGGTCGCAATATCCCCATTTCAGGGATGGCAGGCTTGAATAAGTCGTGCACAACGCCGCCGCCGCCCGGCAGGACAACCGTTGGGCGGTCCGGTTGAAAGCCCCAATCTGCAGCCAGGCGGATGTCCCGCTTGCAATCCGCGTGCAGAGCATCGGCGCGGCTCAGAGCTTGGCGCGTGTGGTATTTCATGCCCGGCGAGGAACGAGCGTGCAGGGTGAAATCATTGCCCCATACTGAAACGACCAGTGGTATCTGGAGCTGCGCTGACGCCCCTACCATCCCCTCGAAGGGGATGCGCAGCGAATGGATAAGGTCTACTTCGAGCGTCTCCAGGATTTTGCGCACAGTCCCGGCTGCGCGCGGGAGTGTTAACGGGCCAAGCCAATGACGAATAACCGACCGCAGCCCGATCCCCTGCGTGCCGCCCGGAGCATGGAATTCGCCTCTTTCTCCCTGCTCGCTCATGCCGCTGAAGGCGACGGGGATAAAGTGCAGCGACTCGATCCCGGGAATAGGTGCACAGCGAAAGGTGCTGAGGAGATGCACCTCGTGCCCCCGCTCTGTGAGCA
>DAOWMX010000258.1 GCA_030642885.1 Anaerolineales bacterium
CACTTTCGTGCCCACGACTTCCGACAAGGGTTTAACGTTATCAACGGTGTGCGGGCAGGCGATCATCGGCTCTAAAGTGCGGGCATCGATTTCAAGAACTTGCAGATACGAAGCATCTGCATCTGGGAGCACAGGCTCAAAATCATGCTTGGCTCGGTCAGAGAGATAAGCGAGGGTTTTATCATCCGGCGGGATGGTGCTGTTCTTCGCGCCCATCTCAGCCGCCATATTGGTGAGGGTCGCACGTTCGCTCAGGCTCATGTCCGTAATCAAGTTTCCGTGCCACTCCACGGACAGGTACAATGCGCCGTCCGCCCCGAGATCGCCGATGATTTTCAGGGCCAGATCCTTTGGGGTAACCCAGGGAGGCATATTTCCGGTAACGATAATCATCAAGCTCTCCGGGACACGCAGCCAGAGGGTGCCGACCGCCCAGATGGAGGCCATCTCGCTGCGGCCGATGCCAGCGCCGAAAGCGCCCATAACTCCTGCGTGAGGCGTATGCGAATCGGAGCCAAGGACAATCTCGCCTGGAAGCGCCAAGCCATCTTCAACGAGAACCTGGTGGCAGATGCCTCGGCCGACGTCGAAGAAATGGGGGATCTCTTGCTCAAGTACAAAATCACGTATGATGCGGTGGTTTTCAGCGTGTTTAGTTGTTGGAGCAGGGGCAGCATGATCGAGGAAGATCGCATGCATCTGCGGATTAAATACCTTCTTGCCGCCCATCCGCTGGAAGATGCCCGCGATGGCGGCAGTGTTATCGTGCGATAACGCGACCTGTGGTGTAATCTCGACGATATCACCAGGGTTTACCTGCCGTTTACCGGAGCGGAGTGCGAGAATCTTTTCAGCGAAGGTTTGTCCCATGCGATCCTCTTTACCCTGAAGGTTCCATAATCATGGGTGCTTTGACGCGTATTTTGTCAGGTCGAAGTCGGTGAAATCGGCGTGGTGAAAAACGATCGACTCCGGTCGCCGCGTGAATTTGTCGCCCTCCCAGGAGTGGGTAGCCACAATATGCATGACGGCTTCTGGGATCTCATGTAAATAGCAAAGGGCGACTCCCGTGAAGGGGTGACGTAGATATTGATACGTGCTGGCCCAAACGAATGTATCCCCTTCGCGGCTGAATTCAAGCAGCTTGCCAACGTCCGCCAAGAGCGCGCCGGCGATCAGCACATCCTTATCGATGGAATACCGTTCTCCATATGCACCAGCGAGGATTTCCTCCATGGCGATGCATAATTTGCAGACGACGCTTACGTGTTCGGGGAAGCTGATCTCAACTTGATCGACCAGGAGCGTATAGGGCATCGTCTCGAGGTCTTCAAGCTGCCAACCTCCTTTTACCAGGGCATCCTCCCAAACCGCGATGACTTTTTCTCGTAAATCTTCGTCCTGGATCTGGTTGATTTCTGGGATGAGATCGGCTAACGAGTTTGGCATCACAGACCTCCAAGCGTGAATGACTTACCTATCAATCCAAAGATCGCGGTGCGGGACCGTCGTATGAGATTTCGGTGGGATGAATGCGGCGCATGGGTCGTTCGCGAGTCTGTTCTTCATGAGCCTGAAGGATGAGCCCCGGCACTCTGGCAATGAAGAATATCGCATTTGCGAGTTCCGAGGGGATATCGAGATCAACGAGCACGGCGGCGATGGCTCCATCGACGTTGATCGGGAGTGCTTTTCCAGCTTCTTCCAATGAAGACTGAATGGCATTGATCATCTGCAAGCCATCTCCGGCAATCCCCAACTCCTGCGCGAGTTGAAAGAGTTTCGCCGTGCGAGGGTCGTCGGTGTGGATGCGATGGCCCAGCCCCGCGATCCGTTTATCGGAAGCCTTATGTTCGGCAACGAGATTGGCTGCGATTTTATCAACGGTCTCACCTGACTGATTGACGCGATCGATCCCGCTTTGGAGGACCTCCATGCAACCTTGTATTGCGCCGCCATGATGGCGATTTATGGAAAGAATCCCGGCAGCCACGGCGGCGTTGAGGGGTGCACCGGTGGAGGCCACCGTGCGCGCAGCAAGCGCAGAAGGAGGTGAAGCTCCGTGATCGATCGATGAGACCAGTATGGCGTTCATCATCCTGGCTACATCCGCTGGAGGCAATTCACCTTTAAAGCCGAGGTACACAGCCTCTGCGAACGAGATAGATCCCATGAGTTCATCGATTCGATAACCACGGAGCCGGACCTCGTTCGGTTTGATCTCCGTGATCGAGGTTTTCCAACTTAGATCGGTCATAGTTTTATCCCATGCTTCTCAAGAACGGACTTGGTGGCGTGAGGTAGATCCCCAAAGGTGTCCACAACTGTGGCTCCTACATCCTGCAGCCGTTTTACTTTTCCTTCGTAGGTGCCGCGATTGCCTTCCACAATTGCGCCTGCATGACTGAAGCGTGTGCCGCTCTTGGCGGCTTTCCCGCCGATGAAGGCGATAATCGGTTTTGTCACCTCGCCCGATTCGACGAGGTCCGCGACACGTTCCTCTTGGCTGCCGCCAATCTCGCCAAACATCACGATCGCCTTTGTTTCCGGGTCCTTCTGGAAGAGTTTAACAACTTCGGGGTGGGGCAGGCCGACGACGACATCTCCACCTACATGAACAAGCGTTGTCGCGCCGATACCTTCCTGAGCGAGGTAATAAGCCATGGATGAAGTAATACCGCCGGAGCGCGAAGTGATCCCTACTGGCCCGGGGAAGAACCAGGAACGAGCGGATGCCGCACGACCGCCGATCATCCCCAGCACGCCTTTGTCCGGGGAGAGAACCCCCAGCGTGTTTGGCCCTACGAACTGCGCCTTATACTTTTTCGCGCTGTGGGCAATCTCAAGCACGTCGTAGATCGGGACTCGGTCTGGAACAATAACCAGCAGTTTTACGCCAGCTTCGATCGCCTCCAGGGCTGCACTGCGGACCAGCGGAGCGGGTATGAAGAGCACGCTGATGTCGAATTTACCACACGCCTCACTGGCTTCGAGAACCGTATCGTAGACGGGCACACCGATGATCTCCTGGCCGCCCTTACCGGGTGTGACACCGGCGACGATGTTAGTGCCATAATCCTTCATCAGGGAGGCTCTCGTTCGACCTTCACGCCCGGTGATACCTTGGACGAGGACACTTTTCTTATCATCGATCAGGATCGACATATCCGCTCCTGTTATCGCTCTCTATTGAAGAAAGCTGGGAAAACTTAATCCAGCCCTGGTATTGGAAGGTCGACATAACCGCCCCGATTGCCTCCAAAGTAGCACTCAACCTGGCAGGCGAGGCACTCGATGCAGCCGCCTTTTCGGGCTTCCTCTACGCTGATATTTAGCACGGGGAGGCCGTCCTTGAGGGCAAGGATTTGTGGCACACATGTTTCAATGCAGATATGTGTCTCACAATGGCGACATGCAGCGTGGTCGAAGATGACAGTGCCGCCGGATACAGTTTCAAATTGGTAAGGCTCTTCAGGTTGGGGTTTCTCGATGGGCGGTGCAGTGTCTTCGACAGGAAGAAAATTCTTTACGAGAACATCCAGGCGATCTGAGCAGGAATCAGGTGAGTCATCTTTCCCGTAGGCCTCGATGGGCACAGGGAGAGCGTCGTTAACCCGTTCCATGAGTGCAATCGCTCGATCTTCTGCGTTGCCTCCTAAGCGGATCACCGCG
>DAOWMX010000321.1 GCA_030642885.1 Anaerolineales bacterium
GAAAGCGATGAGCCGATTGGCGCGGTTGTGGGCGTGACTAATCTGGATACCAATCCCTACCTCCTGCCGGTTATGGAGATCATTCAAGGACTTGCCCCTGGGCAGGCTTTCATCATCGACGCAAACGGCACCATCCTGGTTCACAACGATCCGCGCCGATTAATGTTGACCTTTGAAAGCGACGAGGCCGGCATCAATCAGGTGGTTATCGAGACAGCTCCCGACGGCACTCGCCGGCTGGTCAACACGAATGAAGTCAGTGGTTACCCTTGGCGGGTTGTTGTAACTGTGGCGCAGAGTGAGGTCCAGAAGCTGGCTTTACAGATCGCGGCTAACTTGTTTGTCGTCGTCCTGGTGGTTGGTATTGTTATGCTCCTTGCGATCTATCTAATCAGCCGGCGATTAACGCAGCCCCTGCGAATGATGGCGAGTGTTGCCCAGTCGATCGCCCGCGGAAATCTGGAGCAGCCGGTGGTAGGCGAGGGTCAAGATGAAATAGGCCGGCTGGCTGTTTCTTTCGAGCGCATGCGCCGGCGTCTTAAAGCTCGCCTGGATGAAATGGGCTTGCTTCTCACCGCGAGCCAGCAGGTGGCGAGCTCCTTTAACCTTGACGAATCGCTGCCGCCGATCCTTGAAGGAATAAAGGATCTTACTCGCTCAGATTTTGTGCACCTTGCGCTAAGCCCGGATGAAACTATTAACTTCCACATGGAAACTTACACTGCAGGTGATGATCCCGGAAACTGGGTTGCACTCGACGCTCAAATTCTCGAGCTTTGTGAGACCTCGGGGAGGTTCACACTCGAGAACCCGACGCGGGCGAAAGCGGTGCTGGATATTCAATCCCTCGATACTCCCCTGGAAGCGATGACCGCTGTGCCGCTGCAGAATGAAGATGTTTTCGTCGGAGTCCTATGGATGGGTTACAGGCAGCCGCAAGTTTTTACCCCAGATGCGATGCGGCTCCTATCCATTCTCTCAGGGCAGCTTGCGGTTGCCGTAGTGAATGCACGGCTGTATCAACAAGCGGAGCAAGAACGTCTGCAGCTCACTGCTGTGCTTGAAACAACACCGGATGCAGTGATTTTGATTGATACGGATGATCGCATCTCGCTCGCAAATCCTGCGGCGGAAGTCGTCTTGAACCGCAGCGCAGATGAATCTTTAGGTGAATTGGTGGAAGAGTGTATCGAGTCGCAAGAGCTGCTCGATTTGCTTGACGAATCAGAGTCTGAATCACGTTCGGTGGAAATCCGTTTGGATCAAGGGCAAATCATGTTCGCCTCGATTTCGGATATCCACTCACCGAATGAAGGCACCTCAGGCCGTGTTTGCGTTCTATGGGACATCACTCATTACAAGAAGCTCGACATACTCAAGTCGGAGTTCGTCTCAACTGTGAGTCATGATTTGCGTGCTCCCTTAACGCTGATGCGCGGATACGCCACCATGCTCAGCATGGTTGGGGCGATGAACGAGCAGCAGAAGGAATTCATTAGCAAGATTCTCACCAGCGCGGACCAGATGGGAGAACTTATTGGCAACGTGCTAGATCTGGGCAGGATAGAGGCTGATGTCGGGCTTGATGTGGAAACCATTCCGCTGGGTTCCATACTTGATTCGGTCTTGGACACCTATCGACCTCAGGCCGTGAATAAGCAGATCACATTAGACGTAGAGCTTGAAGAGGAGATGGAGCCGGTCGAAGTCGATGCGACGCTCATCCGTCAGGCGATTGCTAATCTGGTCGATAATGCCTTGAAATACACACCGGCTGACGGTCATGTCACCATCCACGCCGAGCAGCAGGAGGAATTCCAGATTGTGCAGGTTAAGGACAATGGAATGGGCATCGCTCCCACGGATCAGGCGCGTCTTTTCGAAAAATTCTATCGGGCTCGAGGGCGTGATACTTTGAGCATTAAAGGTTCGGGTTTAGGTCTGGCGATCGTCAAGTCCATCATTCAGCAGCACGGCGGGAGAGTGTCAGTCGAGAGTAAGCTTGGTGAAGGCAGCACATTTACCATCTGGTTCCCCATTCGCCAGCCGGAAGAGCCGGAAGAAGCCGCAGCGGAGTAAGGCAGTGAAGAGCGAAAAATTGACGCTGCATTCTATTCTCTGCTATAATCTTGCTCAACAACCGAAGAGATAAGGCGTACATCATCAGGAGGAGTAAGCCGAACCGCGCTGACAGAGAAGGAGAGGCCAAAGACTGAGAGCCCTCCGCAGCGGCAGCGGCTGAACGTCGCCCGATGCGCCCGCCGAAGAAACTGTTATCAGGTCAACAGGAGTAGAGCGGCGCGGGTGAGCCCGTTACAGCGAAGCCCGGATGCTGGTCCAGGGCAATGAGAGCGCTCGTACAGGGATGTGCGGCGAACTGAGGTGGTACCGCGGAGGTTCAACCCTTCGTCCTCATGGACAAGGGGTTTTTCTTTTTAATGGACCCTTACA
>DAOWMX010000294.1 GCA_030642885.1 Anaerolineales bacterium
GAATCCGCAGGTGAAATGATTCTTGTTGTAGATAGGGAAATGAAGATACAGTTGTCTAATCGAGCGGCGCAAGAGCACTTCGGGGAGCCACAAGCTGGAATGAGTCTTCTGAGCTACACACGCAGCCTGGCATTGGAATCGCTGATTAGCGAGATGTTAGAGGCGCCGGGGGCTGAAGGTTGTAAGCGAGTGGTGGTTATTGGCGATCGACCCTATCGTGTCATTGCTTGTGACCGCAGCGAGAGTGTTGGATTATCTTTGGGAGATCTCACGGAGATCACAAGACTGAACCGAGCCCGTCAGGATATGGTGGCGAACCTCTCCCATGAGCTGCGCACACCACTCACTTCTCTCAAGCTTCTGTCGGACACCTTGCACAGCCCGGCGGGTGAGGACCCAAAAGTGGCGCTCGATCTTGTAAGTAAAATCGGTGATGAGGTCGATGCCTTAGAACAAATTGCACAGGAAATGCTTGATTTGTCTGCGATCGAGTCCGGGCGACTTGCGCTGCGACTTGTTGACGAGCGGTTGCTGGACATCCTCCAAGAACCTCTCAAGCGGGTAGCGGAGCAAGCTCGTCGACGCAACATCGAGGTTGTTCAACGTTTTCCTTCAGGTCTCACAGTGCTTGCCGATCGAGACCAGGCTTCCCGGGCAGTTCTAAACATTCTGCACAATGCGGTCAAGTTCACAGCGGATGGAGGCAAGGTTCTAATTGAAGCCAATCAAGCCTCTGATGCGAGCCAGGTCGAGTTGAGGATCGTAGACAGTGGTCCTGGAATTCCGCCCGACGAATTAGAGCGTATATTTGAGCGTTTCTATAGAGGGGATCAGGCGCGCGGAACTCCCGGAACAGGTTTGGGGCTGGCTATTGCGCGCCACATCATGCGTGCCCATGGAGGCGAGATCCAAGTACGGAACCGCCGTCCACCGGAGCGAGGGGCAGTATTTCAACTCCTTTTTAAATCCCCCTGAGATAAAACACCGAATTTCATCGTCATTTACCGGGCAGCTATTTACGCATCCTTATTCTATTAAGGCAGCTTAACGCTATCTTGATGTTCGCTTAAATTAAGGAGTTTATCCTTACGGTAGATTGACTCAATACGATGATTGATAATGAAAGTTCGGACATGTCAAGAGTGATAGTCACAGAAGAAATGACAAGGCAATTAAATAGCGTTTTGCAAACGGACACGTCAGTAAGGCTGACCCAGACAATCGGCGACCAGCAAATCATGATGTCGATGGCGTCCTTCGCGCAGCAGGGTGCGCACCTGAAGAGTCGAGGACACCTGGATGTATCCAAAGCGCTCCAATTTAAGCAGCAAGCGATGATAGTGGCTGATAATAAATGAATGAAGGCATTGAAGAATTTCTGGAAGAGGTCATAAGAATATGTCCTTACTGTAACTCTATGACCTACAGAATCACGTATACAGGCTGTTCAAAAGGCATCTTCTCTCGATGTACTTGTACGAGATGTGGCACACAAGGATTGATGTCGCTACAGAAGTCGGGGTTTCCCTCCTGCGAAATTGCAGAACAGATTCCTCTATCCCTTAACAAAGCGGTTTATGAGGATTTCTCTTAGGTAGCATCATCTCTTTTCTCCATGACGCACCTGCCGCGCTGGCCGCGGCAGGTGCGCATGTGTTAAGGGATCTTAATCATCTCTTGACGTCTTGTTAAATTGCCCTCGGTAATCTTGTCACTATGAAATCTATTTATGAGGAGAAAAGCATGTTTTCCAAACGCTCAGTATTTATATTTTTAGGAATAGCGCTGGCTTTTGCTTTGGCGGCTTGTGGCGGCGCGGTTACACCAACCGCCGCACCGGCGACCGAGGCCCCTGCCGAACCTGCAGCGCCTGAACCCGTCGTTCAGGAAGGAGAGGTGAACCTCCCCGAGGTGGATCCACTTACGGTAACCGGAAACGTCGTTTCTGCAGGCAGCTCGACCGTGTTCCCATTGGCGGAGCGGATGGCCGAGAGGTTCCAGGACGAAGGTTACAGTGGAAACATCACGATCGACAGCATCGGCAGCGGCGCCGGATTTGAGCGCTTCTGCGTTGCAGGCGAGACGGATGTCTCCAACGCCTCGCGGCCGATCAAGGACAGTGAGAAAGAATCATGTGCAGACATTGACCGTACGCCAATTGAGTTCCGTGTCGGCACGGATGCAGTCGCCGTGACGGTGAGCCAGGAGAACGACTTTGCCGAAGATGTGACGTTGGAAGAATTAGCGATGATATTCGGTGATGCTGAAACCTGGTCGGATGTTCGACCGGAGTGGCCGGATGAGGAGATCTTCCGCTTCATCCCTGGCACGGACAGCGGCACGTTCGATTTCTTTGTAGAAGAAATCTTCGACAAGGATGAGGAACCGATTCTACGTGCGGCCAACACGCAGTTGAGCGAGGACGATAACGTACTGGTGCAGGGCATCCTGGGCAGTCCGTATGCCGTTGGTTTCTTCGGCTATGCCTACTATGTTGAGAATGAGGACACTCTGCGGGTGCTCTCGATCGAGGCAGTTGAACCGACGTTAGAGACGGTGGACAATGCAGCGTATGCGCTGGCTCGCCCACTCTTTATTTACTCGGATGCTGAGATCATGCAGACCAAACCTCAGGTCGCCTCTTACATCAACTACTTCCTGACCTATGTCAACGAGGAGATCGAAGACGTGGGCTACTTCCCGGCCAGTGCAGATGCGCTCGATGAATCAAAGCAAGCTTGGCTGGATGCGATGGGTCAGTAGTCTGATTGCGATCCCACAGAATACATATTTTGGCATAGAGAGAGCAGCATCTCTCTATGCCATGATTTGTTGCTAAGGCGCATATATGGAAACGACATGTCCCCCTGATTCACGGGCCCATTCCAGTCCCCCACCGAGGAAGCAATTTGCGCGCTCGCATAGTCTCCATAAGCAACCGCGGATTAAAGAAATCGTCATCACCCGTTTCCTCTTCGTTTGCGGTGCACTCTCGATCCTGACCACGATCGGGATCGTCTCCGTTTTAGTAAAAGAGTCGCTCTCATTCTTTACAACGCAACTCTGGGAA
>DAOWMX010000135.1 GCA_030642885.1 Anaerolineales bacterium
AAAATTGGAGCGAACTAGTTTGCTACTTACCTGGATGTACTTCAAACTCAGGGGATTTCCTCGACGCCAATATAACCCCCAACGACATCGCTGACCACTTGATTGGTGTGATCGGACTTGCCCGGGCAAAGTTTCAAAGTTTGGGGCAACGGTCGCGGTCCATAATTTCTCCAATCCGCCGCGCCCGGTGCAGTATGGGTGCAAAATTCTTGTTACGTCAGAGTAACTATGGCCAGCTTGGATTTATGTACCCCTATATATGGGGGTGAGTAGACCCTATAACTCTCTGTATACAGGGGAGACGGAACTTTTCTGAAATTCTAATTCGACAGTTCCGCGTTCGAATCGCGGCGGGGGCGCCTTCTTCTTGGACTGATTACAGACAGAATCGTCCATATTTATATCCTTTGATTAAAGAACCAACACAGACCTTTATTCGTAGCGAACTTCGAAATTAATTCCCCGTTCACGCACAGCTTGCATAAAATCTGCTGCCGGAACGGCGACTTCCACCGAGATGCCGCCCGCCGGGACGAGGCCGCGCGCCTGGAAGCCCATCATCATGGCACAGTGCCAACCGGTCAGGCGTTCCATGGCAGTAAAGCCGGTCTCTTCGTCGTAGTAGTCGATCAGATCAATCGTGGCGGTTGTTTCTTCTCCATCTTTCTTCCCGTAGCCCACCACGCGAATTACACAGACATCGCGAATTTCAGATGCGCTGATTTTGGGTTCTAAAAGGGCATGATACACATCGCGGGGGACAACCTGGAACTCGTTGATTTGAATGGCTTCTTCAGAAAATAATCCCAATTCTTTGAAGGCGCGTAACCATTCAAAGTGGCCAGGGTAGCGCAGGGTCTTGTTAGTGAATTCCTGCAATTGGCCTTCGAACGTCCACGGGGAGGTGGAAAGCCCACCGGATGTCACATCGGCTTCCAGGCGACCCAGGGGGGCGAACTCGATAAACTCCGGCTCGCTGAGCGTATCTACGGGAGTGAGTTTGCCATCCCGCAAAAAAGTGGCCTGACCATCCATCTCATTGGTCAGCCCGTTGATGTGGAAGGTAGCCTGGTAATTCCAGGGCGGGACGGGGTTCTGCGGTAAGCCGCCATCGAAAATATGAACGGCACGCGGTTCATCGAGCAGGTCTTTGGCGTAAGCTCCCATGGTCACATTTAGCCCAGGCCCCATGCCGCAATCCGGCACGATGCTGATCCCAGTAGCTTTGGCTTCGGCATTCAATGCCAATTGCTGGCGAACAACACCGGTATGACCGCCCATATCACACAGGCTGGATCCAGACGCCAGACATGCTTTGGTAATTTCCAGATTGAATGTGTAAGGCACCGCGCTCAGAACAACATCAACACCGGGCAGAATTTTGTCCAGTGCGGTGCGGTCGCTGACATCGAGTTGCTGCGCGATGGCAACTTCACGCCCGATGAGTTGGTTGATGCGCTCGGCAGCTTGAGCAGCGCTTTCTTCATCAATATCCGCAAGGATGATTTTTTGGGCCTCGCCGAATTTGGCGAGATCATAGGCAGCGGCGGTTCCCTGTCTTCCTGCTCCCAGGATGGCATAAATGTATTGGCGCATCTATTCTCCTTGTATGTTTTGTATAAGATGAGGCTAACTATTTATACAAGACTTCCTTCTTGAGCGCTTTTACACTGCTTAGATTCAACTCTCAAGTTGATGGCTTGTCGGAAACTCCAAAGCGGCTGACGAATGCGCTCTCGTAGAGAGGTTGTAATTTTCCTGATAAGTAAATCACGAGAGGTGATCCGATAATAAGGCGGATGATGAATGTGATGGGGCCCTCTGAAAGCGGGAGAGGGATGAGCAAGATACTCCATACTGGTCTGTGGAATATGTACGTAAAGTAAGAACCCCTTGATATCAGTTGCGTTAGTCTCTCACCCCATCCAAACCGCTTAAACTTGGTTGCCGCAATATATGTGAGGTATATGAATGAAAGCATATAAGCAGTTGCCCACGAGATATGACCCCAGTGAATTTCAGGTAAATAGGCACGTTGACTTCTAAATAATCGGTAGGCAGTTAGAACGAGAATGGTTGAGGATATAAGCATGCTCAGGGGATTTTTTAGTAACTTTGTGAGGTTCGTGTTGTATTTTCCGATCAACCCGCCTAAAGAGAATACCCAATAGTAATAAAAGAATCGAATTTCGATTATTTGATACTTCTCATGGATGATGTAAGCAAGGATAAATACTGCGATTAAGTAAAGGATCGCTGGACCAATATTTTTGCATTTGTGCAAACCAATCGGGATGATCAATAAATACGCTATGAGCAAGCCGAAATACCAGAGAGTGATTATGGGCACCGAATAAGCAGGCGCGAGCAAAATCTGAAGTCCAAACAAGTGAATCCAAAAATCAGAGCTTTCGAGCTGAACGGGTAACAGCACTTGAAACAGGATTAACGAGACGATATACGGGGGATAAAGCTTGGCAACTCGGCGGACATAATAGTCCCTCAATTTTAAATGAGGGTTATGTTTGATGGTATTGCCGAGTAAAAAGCCCGAGAGGAAGACGAATATCCCTATTAGCGATAAGCCAATTTGGGTTCTGAGTAAAATCTTCAAGGTAACGCCAAATACCTCAAATTGGTAAATTCCTGAATGGTGCAGCAGCAGTAAAACTGTTGCGAATGCCCGAAGGATGTCAATTTCAACGATTCGTTTCATTTGGATAGTAGATGCTCAACCTAGATTTTGATTAAATTCCGCATAAATAGACACTGATAAACATCACCTTACGTACACCTTTCAATCATTCCCCAAAGGTCGAATAACGTGGTTTAATGCGAGCGTACCTTAACACGGGCGACCTCCGCCCGTAATCCCTCCGCCCTGGTCGCCTTTCGGCGACCTTGTGCGTTATTTTGTTAGCGACCATCAAAACCTTCATGTATTCCCGATCATCCCTTCATCGCTTCTTCATTTCTACCCGATATCCTTTACCTATGAAAGTGCAGAACTATTCGTCTGCACAATTAACTTCGGAGGTAAAGATAATGACTTACAAGAAGGTACTTGTAGGGTTGGGCTTGGCAGCGGTCATCGCTGGTGCCGCGGTTACGGTAAACGTGGGTTTCGCACAAGCCGAGGATCCACCGACGTATCCGGTAAATCAACCTTTCATGTCTCAACGCTCTATGCGGTGGATGTCGGAAGGGGAAGATGGCTGGATGGCAGATGAGTTTGGAGAGGTCATGCATGAGGCAATGATCGCGGCATTCGCAGATGCTCTCGGGCTTGCCCCAGCAGATCTTGAGGTGATGCTAGAATCTGGCGAGAATATGATGGATATCGCTCTCGCTCAAGACCTCTCAGCGGAAGATGTGCGGGAGATCATGCAGGCTGTGCGTGCAGACGCGCGTGCAGCAGTTCTGGAAAGTGGAATTGAAATTCCATCATTCCGAGAGAATATGTCAGACATCGGGCCGTTCGAATGCGATGAAGAGGGAAAGATGGACGCTGGCTCTGTTCGCAGGGGCGGTCGGGGCAGCAGCTTAACAGAAGGTCGCTTCTCCGATAGATAGGTCGTTCTGTACCAGGGAAGCCTCCCGCATCCAAAGCGGGAGGCTTATCGCGTTCTATCTTAAGCCGCTGGAAGGTGGGTCGCCGTGCTGCGAAAGGCACTATAATCTAAATATGTCTCAAAAAATATTGATTGTCGAAGATGAAATCGAACTTGTAAAAGTTATCCGCGATTATTTGGAGAAGGCCGGATTTCGTGTCGATGCCGTGGATAACGGATCGGCTGCAGTCTCTGTTTTCCGGCATAACCCGCCAGACCTGGTCTTGTTGGATCTCAACCTGCCGGGTATGGATGGCCTCGATGTGGCCCGCGAGATACGACGTATAAACGACGTTCCCATCATCATGGTCACAGCCCGGGTTGAGGAGACGGATAGATTGATCGGCCTGGAGCTGGGCGCCGACGACTACATCACCAAGCCCTTCAGTCCACGGGAGGTTGTGGCAAGGGTGCGCGCTGTTCTGCGCAGAACACAGAAACCAGTGACAACCCCGGAGATCATCGAAAGTGGAGATATTATGATCGATCTTCTTCGGCACAGGGTGAACGTCGCCGGTCAAACTGTTGAACTCACCCCTACAGAGTTCGATCTCCTTGTTGTGATGGCTTCGCAACCCGGCCGAGCGTTCAGTCGCATGCAGCTCCTCGAGTCAACACAGGGGGAAACCTTTGAGGGCTACGAGCGAACGGTTGATGCGCACATCAAGAATTTGAGGGCGAAGATAGAAGCTGATCCAAAGAAACCTGTACTCATCGAAACCGTATTCGGTGTAGGTTATCGCTTTCGTGATGAGTGACGCAAATCGACCCAGGGGCCTCAGTCTCGCCTGGAAACTGCTCTTTTCTTTCCTGACGGTCGCCTTTGTTAGCATCGGAACCGTCGCCATCATCTCAAGCCAAACAACAGCGCGGGAAGTGCGTGGGTTCGTTCTTCATGGCGAGCAGTCGACGTACGCCGTCATGGTGAAAGAACTTGGAGATTATTATCAGGATCATGATGGCTGGGGAGGCGTGCAGACCATCTTGCCGGGGGCGGGGCAGAGAGGCCAAAACAATCAGGGCCAGGGGGCTGCGGGGGGGCGCAATACTCTGCTCGCCGATGGGTCTGGAGTAATCATCATCGGTCCACCGGACAGACAGGGCAGTAAGCTGTCACAGATGGAGCGTTCAAGTGTATTCCCTATTGAAGTGGGCAATGAAGTGGTTGGCTACTTGGCGCCGATCGGATCAGGTTTTTCCAACCCGGAAACTCAATTATTCAAAGACCTTCAACGCGCCTTCTGGGTCGCATCTCTTATCGCTAGCGCCGTCGCCTTGCTTCTCGGCGTATTGTTTGTTAAAGGCTTGCTTCGCCCGGTGAATGAATTGACCGACGCTGCGCGGGCTGTGGCGGGAGGTGAGCTAAGTCGGCGCGTCGAAATACGCTCTAGTGATGAGGTGGGCGAACTCTCGATGGCTTTCAACCAGATGGCCGAGAATCTGGAACTCTCGGAGGATCGCCGGAGAGAAATGACTTCAGACATCGCTCACGAATTGCGCAATCCTCTGGCGGTTATCAAGGCACGCTTAGAAGCGATTATTGATGGTGTTCACCCTCTTGAAGTCGAAAGCATCGAGCCTATTTTAGAGCAAAGCGAGCTGTTAAATCACCTCGTCGAAGACCTGCGCACGTTAGCCCTGGCAGACGCTGGACAGCTTTCACTAGAACGTTCGCGAACGGATCTGGGGCTCCTCGTTCAGAAAGTAGTAGAAACGTATCGTCCTGAAGCACAAACAATAGGGGTTTCGCTGATCGCCGATGTCCCGTCGGAACCATCGATTTACGGAATGGTGGATGCTGTCCGGGTCGAACAGATTCTGGGGAATCTAATCACGAACGCCCTCCGCTATACACCCGAAGGGGGCAATGTGACCCTCCGGTTGCAGTACGACTCGCATAGGTCGAAAGTCGTCTTGGAAGTGATCGATACAGGAGAGGGAATACCCGCGCCGGATCTTGAGCGAGTTTTCGAGCGGTTATACCGTGTCGATCCCTCGCGCTCACGTCGGGCTGGAGGATCTGGCCTCGGATTGGCTATCACTCGCAAGTTGGTGGAAGCGCATGATGGCTCGATACACGCTGAAAACCGATCTGATGGCGGCGCTATCTTCAGAATTGAACTGCCGGGATGATTTCTTGCGGGTTGTTTATTTACAATCAAACGCTGTGTTCTTGCCGCGTCTCTGGGTTACGTCTATAATTTACCGAGAAATATCCTGAGCATCCAGGATACGGATAATTACAACTTTCGCTTTGAGCCGTTACAGGCTCTCACTATTTCTTGGAGAGGACATCATGGCTGACCTGACAACCACCTACATGGGATTGAAGCTGAAGAACCCTATTGTTCCCTCGGCTTCGCCGTTATCCCGCGAGATCGACGATATCAAAACCCTGGAGGACGCTGGCGCTTCCGCCGTCGTAATGTACTCACTCTTCGAGGAGCAGATTGCGCTCGAAACAGGCGAACTTTCTCATCTGCTCTCCGATGGCTCGTTGAGCCTGGCTGATGCAAGCACCTACTTCCCACATAAGCAGGATTACCTGCGCGATCCAGACGCCTACGTTGAGCATGTGCGCAAAGCTAAAGAGTCCGTTGACATCCCCATCATCGCCAGCATGAACGGCACGAGTAAGGGCGGATGGCTGGATTATGCGCAGAAAATCGAGCAGGCTGGGGCGGATGGAGTAGTGCTCAACGTCTACTTCATCCCCACAACCGAGACGCTTTTCGGGCTCGACATTGAGACCCTCTATCTGGACATTCTCCGCGCGGTGAAAGAGAAAGTCA
>DAOWMX010000102.1 GCA_030642885.1 Anaerolineales bacterium
ATATGCCCTGTTGGCGCTAAATCCGGTATATAAAACTGGTTTAGGATGGTTAGTCGCATGCCCTGGTTTGGTTAGGTTTGCACGGATGTTTTCTAACGGTTACGCATGAACAGGATCATCTCTTCGATGATTCCTTCGATGGTGTACGTTAAATCCCACCCCGGGTAGTGAGACCTGAGTTTAGAGAGATCGGAGTAATAGCATATATGATCTCCGATGCGATTCTGGTCCGTATAAGTCAGTTCTGGGCGTTTTCCCGAGAGCCGCTCGATGATATCAACACACTCGATCAGACTGGCCGCGTTTTCCTTGCCCCCGCCCAGGTTGTATACCTCTCCAGGTTTTGGATCTTGGGCGAAGTGCCAGAACGCATTAATCACGTCATGGCTGTGAATCTGATCGCGAACCTGTTTTCCTTTATAACCAAAGATGGTATAGGGACCCTCGCGCAGGGCGACCAGCACAAGATAATTAAGGAAACCGTGAAGCTCAACGCCGGAGTGGTGCGGTCCGGTCAGGCAACCTCCTCTGAAGATCCCGACTTTCAACCCAAAGTAGCGACCGTATTCCTGTGCAAGGATGTCGCCAGCGAGTTTTGAAGCGCCGAACAGCGAGTGCAGGCTCTGATCAACGGGGAAGTCTTCCGGTATCCCATTTACATACTTGGGGTCGTCGTAATCCCAGCGCGTTTCATGCTCCTTAAGCTTGATTTTGTTAGGGCGATCCCCATACACCTTGTTGGTGCTCATGTGTATGAAAACAGCATCGGGGCAGTGTATTCGGCAGGATTCAAGCAGATTCAGGGTTCCAACAGCATTCACATCAAAGTCGTCAAAGGGACGCTTTGCTGCCAGATCGTGACTCGGTTGTGCTGCGGCGTGCAGGATGATGTCGAAATGATTCTCAGAGAAGAGGGCATCTACGGTTTCTCGATCACGGATATCTAATTCATGATGGGTGAAATGAGTGCAAGATTCCTCGAGTCGCTTGCGATTCCAGGTTGTGTCCCCTTTGTTGCCGAAGAAATCGGCGCGCATATTGTTGTCAGCGCCATAAACACGGAAACCAAGCTGATCAAAGAACATGACGGCTTCCGATCCGATTAATCCGCTGCTGCCCGTAACTAAGACATGCATACGTAGACCAACACCTTTCTTTCATGACGATGAAAAATGTATGTATTGAAACAGCCATCGTGATTGATTATGGATTTGACAGGGACATTCTAAGTGTTTTAACGTTCTTTTGAAAGAGAACCTCGAGGATCGGAGCTATCGGGTGCATGATGCAAGCATTGGTGTTAATTGAATAAAACTACATAATGGACACACAATCCATTATGCTCATCAAGGGGCGCCAGAGTTAATTGTCAATCGAATAGGCGCCAAGACGTCAGGGTTCACATGTTAAAGCGCAATAAACTGGGCTTACTTCATGAATGAGGGGAGTGAAAGGAACTTGACGATGTCTGATTTTGAAGATGGCAACGCTATAACCACCGAGACAGGGAGCAGCGCTATTCCCACCGGGTATGGGACATATTCCTGGTTTGAAGCCTGGCGGATGGCGCTCACACGCCCAAACGAGGAGACATTCCGCAGCTTGGCGGATGACCCGAACGGATCGCTCGGCCGGGCGCTGGGCTGGATCGCCATTACAAGCGCAATTTCCTTCCTGATTTCCTCTGCTATTCAGTTAGTATTTTCAGGCCTCTTGGCCGGACCAAGTGTATTTGAAGCGCTCGAACAGGAAGCGGGACTGTTGCTACCAGGGGGTTTGATGATTGCGGGTGTCTTTGTCTGCGGGCTGCCCATGGTCGCTCTTTTCAGCGCCATTGGCATTCTTATATACACAGGGTTAGTGCAGTTCACTGCAAGCGCCTTCGGGGGAGAAGGAACCTTCACTGAAATGGCGTATGCGCTGGCTGCTTTCACTGCACCGATAACGCTCCTTAGTGCTGCAATCGGGTGGATTCCGATAGTAAATTGCCTGACAATTCCACTTGTGATTTACAACCTGGTCCTCACTCTTCTGGCCGTGAAATCTGTCAACCGCATATCCTGGGGAAAGACGATCGGTATTTTCGCCGTTCTGCTCCTGGTCAGCGTGTTGTTGGCCGTCGTTCTGGGTTTGTTGATCTGGATTCCATTAAGGGATACCCTGCTGGCTCCCGGGGGTTTGTACGGGGTTCCTTATTGATAGGTGCGAAGATCCCCTCGGGTTGTTTACAAGGGGTTTAATTCTTAGTAATAGACAAAGGGGCGCTCTCCGTATCTGCGATATCGAAATGCGCGGTGGAGCAGAGCAAGTGCCCTTGTGAACTCAACCGGTTCACCAACTCAGGATGACGTCCGAGGCGAGGGAACCGCATCCTGGGGGGTTCTCCCGGCGTGCACACGCCAACGATTTTCTTTTCTATTCCGAAAACGTTCTCAAGAAAGAGCCGGTTCGGCTCACCTGCGGTTGGCCATAAGCCGTAATGTAGATGCCCCGAGCCATCTGGCAGACGCCCATAAGATAAGTTGTAGGCGCGCACACGCTTGTAGGAGATCTTATCAATCACACGTTCGTCGGGCGAGAGCAAGCGGACAGTGTCGCCGCCATCGTTAAGCGCAATCCGTGTGCGCGATCGGAAAAACGCTACAAATTCACCGGGTCGAAGCGTCACCCCCGGGAGCTCGTATGGGTTTGATCCCCCATCGGCAATGTCATCCAACCACCAACCTCTCAGGTTGACAGCGAAGGGACCGAGGTTGAGAAGTTCGATGAATTCGTCCTTCGTGTCAACCCCGCCGGTTCCCTCCCAATCGTAATGAGGGCGTATCAACACCTCGTTGATTACGATTTTCCCAGGGATCCAGGTCGGTACGGGCGTGGGGAATAACAAAGAGTTAGGTTGACGGGGCGTCCCTTGGATCTGCCTTCCCTGAGCGTCACGTCCGTTTCCACCCCAACCGGTGAAGGTCCCCCAATTCCCGCGTCGGTCCTCGCCTCCCCGGCGCTCCATCGACCTGCGAGTCCCCTGATTGCCTCCAGGCCAGGATCCCCCACCCAGATTTGCGCTATCGATCACTTTTCCGCTCGGGCTCTGCAGCCTGAGGCTTTCTCCGTCGTTCCTCAAACCGCCACTGTATATTTGATCGGCGTGGATATTAAGGACCGTAGCATCGTCTGTTCGCTCCAGAAGGAAATAGCCGTGGGCTGTAATTGTGCCTGCGAGGGTGATGCGTAGATCGCTGCCATCCGAAAGAACCCAGCCTGTGAGATCTATCGGGTCCGTCCCCGGGTTATGCAGCTCGATCCATTCATCATTCGAGGAAGCATGCGTGCCTGCCCAGGCGACCTCGTTGATGATCACAGCCAACGGCTGGAAGATAGCTGGTTGAGAAGTTGGTGTGGGGGAAGGCGAGGAGAGGAAGGGAGAGTTCATTTGCCGCGGCGTACCCGGAACAGGACCTCCATGAGCATCGAGACCACTCCCGCTGTCCCCATCGTAGGATGTCCAATTCCCGGGTATGTCGGCGCCCCCGATTCTCTCCATACTGGCATGTGTGCCGCGGTTGCCCGCGGGCCATCCGCTCAATCCGTCGGCGCTGTCAATCTCCGCCCCGGATGGATCGCGCAGTTCCAAACGCTCGCCAACGTTGTTGAGATTACCTGAGTAGATCAGGTCGGCAGCGATGTTGGAAATGGCGTTATCGTCCGTTCGCTCCAGCAAGAAATAGCTATAAGGGGCGATGATACCCGAGAGGGTGACGGCAATGTCCCCGCCGTCGTTGAGGGACCAACCGGCAAGATCAACCGGGGCTGAGTTTGGGTTGAAGAGTTCGATCCACTCGTCGCTGGAGGAGGCAACGGTTCCAGCCCATGCGATTTCATTGATGAACAAGTATTGTGGAGGGAAATGGGCATCGGTGGTCGGGGTCAAAGAGGGAGTTGGGGAGGCGAAAAAGATAGAGTTGTATTGTCGAGGGGTGCCGCGGATCGGATTGCCATCGATATCATGACCGTTTCCACCCCAGCCGGTGAATGTCACCCAATTTCCGGGTTGATCTTCACCCCCGCGACGTTCCATGCTGGAGCGCGAGCCGGAGCTGCCGGCTGGCCATGCGCCGCCCCCGATATTTGCGCTGTCTACGGTTAACCCGCTGGGATCGAAGAGGCGGAGGGTTTCACCATCGTTCCGCAGATTCCCCGAATAGATCTGGTCAGCTGAGATATTAGCGATGGTGCCGTCATCAGTTCGCTCAAGGAGATAGAAGCTATAGGGAGCGATCGTGCCTTGCAGGTGTAGTTGAAGATCATCGCCATCCGTCAGAATCCACCCCGACAAATCGATGTTTTCATCCGTTGTGTTGAGCAGTTCGATCCATTCATCGCTTGAAGAAGCAACGGTGCCCGCCCAGGCGACTTCGTTGATTAAAACGCTGAGCGGAGGATAGGTTCGGGGGACTTCTGTGTTGGTAGGGGAAAGCGCTAGAGGCAGCGTGGCTGTCAATGTCGGCGATGAAGATACCGTCTCGCTTGGTGTAGGTGTAAATGGTGGGTGCGTGGTTGAAGAAGGCGTTGGATCCAAAGTAGCTTCCGGCGGCGGTGATGGAGACACCGTTTCGCTCAGCGTGGGCGTATGCAGAGGATATGGGGTTGACGATGGCGTTGGTGTTTCGCTCGCGGCGGGAGACGGAGTCGGTTCTACGGTGACGGTCTCGCCAGGAGTGTAGGTAGGAGGTGGAACAGGGGACTGTGTCGGGGCGGGGGGCGTTTCAGGGGAAGCGGGTATTGCACCTTTTCGTCTGGGAAACGAAAAAGCAGACAGAAAGAAAATCAACCCGGCCAGCAATACAGTGCGGGCCGGGCATTTGAGACGTGCGTGATGGGTCATCACAATCCCCCGAGACCCTCTGTTTCACAACCAGCTTAGCACATCCGTTCTATAAAGTCAAACATTTGTATTCGTTTGTGTTTTGAAATTAAATAGTGGACTCCTTGTTATCGAAAGCAAGACTCGGAAGGACATCGTCCCAACTTGATCGGCTGACACCCTGATTTTATGATTTGCGTAGTGACTTAGAGGGAGGAGAAGGAAGATCTGCTGCTTTTAGGGCAAAATAGACGAGGTGGCAGGAGTATCAACGATGGCGGACAGAGCCGCTTCGTCCACCCAGCCGATCGTGCCAGCAAAATCAACTTTCCACCAATGAGTGCTTTTGGCGAGCACTCCGTTTAATCTATTCCATTGATGGAGAACGGTCCCCTGGGTATTCGTGTCTACCGACGTTAGAGAGGGGAAGTTCGTCCCGGGACCGAGATGTACGTTTGTGGGGTATAGGGCGGTGACCTGCGTCCCGGGAGAGAATTTTGACGACTTTTCCATCGGCTCGACGATAACCATCATCATACCGTTAGCCACAGTGCGTTCGTGGCCATCGGAGGGCTGGTTCACCACCTCGCCGTTCACCCACATCGTAGATGAGCCGCCGCCATCGAGGTTGATGCCTTCGGTGGCATGGAGCTCCTCCTGACAGAAATGTGCCAACTCGAGGACTGTCATCCCGATGCTGTACGCATTGTCGCGGCCGTCGACGACGACGAAGTATAAGTAGTCCTGGTTGTAACAGATCGCAGTTCGTGGATGTAGCAGCAATGCGCCACGCTGCTCGAATTTTTGGATCTCGTCTTCATACAGGAAGATGATGTTTCCGGCGATGCTCGCGTACGACTTGGTCCACTCCTCAGGTGCGGGGTACTTACAGTCCTGGTCAAGGTGTGTGATCTCGAGTGATAGGCCGACGGCATCTCCCTCCGTTAGAAACTGCACCAACTGATCATCGGTATTCCCCCATCCGCTAAGAACCACATGGTCGAACGGGATAGGGGTTGAGCCCGGCGCGATGCGGATCTCGCGCACGATGCCGGTAACCATATGCGGGTAGGGCATCAAGGTAGCAGGTCGGGTCAGTTCTACCAGAACGTCGACCCCTTTAGTCCCTCTTTTGCTGTCACGGTCGAATTGTGGCGTGAGTAGGATTAACTGATCTCTCCGGGGGCGGGTGTTAATTCCGTCGATATCCATGCGGTCCCCGGTTGTGAGATTCGTGAGCACTTGCTTCCCTGGGCGATGGTACACACATTGACCAAGAAAGACGCTGTTATCTTCCTTCCATGACAGGCCGCTGATGCCAGAGAGCTCATCAAACCATTTTGAGTACCACCCGGAATGGATCACGCCGCCGTGGGCAATCCCCGTATCGGGATCGTAGAAGGATCCATTGATCGCGACGACAACGCGATTGCGGGCACCCCATGTATCCCCCCAGGCGTTGATGGCGCCATCGTAGCGCTCGGCCATGCCGCTGACGGTCTCCAGCCCTCCGGAAAGCCTGCCCTGGGCAATGCTGCTCTCGAGGATGGTGTCCGATTGTTCTCGATCTATACGGGCGACATATGCACGATTCGGACCCGGAAGCCAGAACATCTGGAAATCAACCCCCGCGGCAATATGCTCCCAGCCGGAAGAGGCGCTTTGTGCGGCCTGGGCTGCGGGTCCAAACGCCAGGGCGAGAAGGCAGAGGGAAAATAAGACAGATCGAGTTAGGGTACGCGTGTCCATCATCGTTATAACCGGTAGGTGGTTTTTCCATCATACTTTGCACGTCCACCATTGTCGACAGGACTTGAGTGTTAGTACACACGGAAACGAAACTATCTGTGAAGGCGCACATGTTCAGAAACGACGGATTCCCGCACTACCCAACGCTCAACTTATTGTGTGTGAAATGAGGCAGGAGCGTAAGGGGCATTTGCGTAAATGAGCACCTAATGGATAATCTTGAAATCGTGAATACACCAAACAAATATAACCTCCCGGCCTTGATCCTCGTTCTTATAATCCTCTCAGCTTGTTCGCTTGCTGATGGGGCAGATGATAAAGTGGCTACGCAAACTTACCAGGCGCTTGATGCCATTGCTGAGGCGACGGTCCAGGCCATCCAATCACAGGAGGCGCAGGCGACCGTGCAAGCATCTACCCCCTCCCTAACATTTGCGCCCGGGCCAGCGACCCTCACGCCAACCCCGATTTATACCTCAACACCTGCGGTGCCAATCATCGAAGTCAGCTTGGACACCAACTGTCGGTTGGGTCCGGGGAAAGTGTATGACATGGTGGGTGCGCTGCTAGTGGGGGAAACGACGGAGATACTCGCTCGCGGCAGCATCTTAAACTATTGGGTGGTGGACAACCCCGATTATCCCGGACATGAGTGCTGGCTCTGGGGAAAGTATGCAACAGTGAGCGGTGATACCAGCCATTTGCCTATTCGTTCAGGAGCTCCGACTCCCGCGTTCGCTCCAGGCGTTATTCGGGGTTTTATCTACATTGATGGAAACCACAATGGTCAGCGCGGTGACCCGGTCGATGGTCACATCTCAGGTGCGAATCTCTTTCTTAAAGAAGGAGCCTGCCCTGGAACCACGACCTTCGCAACGGCATCGTCAAGCTCCGCGGATGGCAGCTATAGTTTTTTTAATGTCCCCGCGGGCAAGTACTGCCTATGGCGTGATCTGAACCAGCAAACGTTCGACCCCGATTTCCATAGCATCGACCTTGCCCCAGGAGAAAAT
>DAOWMX010000287.1 GCA_030642885.1 Anaerolineales bacterium
ATTCTAACGACGTTCTCTTCAGAGATCCCCACCCCGCTATCGCGTATAGTTATAACGAGGTTATCCTCATGTTCTTTCAACGATACGTCGAGCGTGCCCCCATCGGGCATCGCCTGGACGGCATTCGTCACCAGGTTGATAAGTACTTGCTCGATTTGCTGCGGGTCATAAGTCGCCATGACCGAGGTCATAGGCAGGTCTGGTACGAGCGTGACATTGCCTTTGCGTACGAGATATTCAGTCAGGCGGAAAACCGACTCCAGCGTAGCCCGCATATCACGAGTCTGCATTTCAGGTGTAGATTGCCGGGCGAACTTGAGCAAGTCAGTGACGATCGTGTTCGCCTTCGATGCGCTGTCACGGATGGTCTCCAGGCCTTCTACAGTAAACTCATCCAGATCACCTTCATCGGACAACTCCTCGGCTAACCCTTTAATAACTGCCAGCGGGTTCTTGACGTCATGAACGATGCCCGCTGTCAACTGCCCGACGGAAGCGAGCTTCTCAGACTGGATCAACTGCGCCTGGGTCGCCTGCAAGCGGGCGTTCATCTCCTCCAACTCCTTCGCCCTTTGAATGGCTTCTTTATATAGGCGTGCAGCTTCCTGAGTACGCTCCCGCAATCGCAGAGTCATGATGTCGAAGGCATTCGCCAATTCGCCGATCTCATCCGTCCGCTTTACGCCACTACTGCGGTCTAGATCTCCCCCCGCGACCGCTTGTGACATTGAGCGCAACTGGAGAATCGGACGAGCGACGTGCTGCGCGAGCAGATAGCCGAGCACGATTACCGCTCCAGTACCGAGCGTAAAGATTATGCTGAAGGTAGTGCGGTTGGTCGTCAGTGCGGTGGCGATATATTCGCTGGATGACACGACTCCGATGAAACCAGCTTCTGCGTCGCGGATTATCAGAGGGGTGTAGAGGACTTCATAATCACGTCCGTAAAGTTCCATCTCTCGATTTAGGGATGTCAAACCTGCATCTCGGAGCGACTCCCCATCAATCTCGAGGATGCCATAACCGCCTTCCGGTTCCACCAGCGTAGTCCTGACCAAAGAGCCTTCCGAATTCAGGATAAGAATATCGGCGAGAGCCTGCAGTTTTAACTCATCCAGGAGTGTATCAATTTTTGACCCCATCAAAAGGGCACCGACGATATTTTCATCGGCATCCCTAACCGGTGCAATGGTGAAAATGAACTTCCCCATCTGAGTATCCATGAGACCCGCAAACTTATCCCCAATCTCATCAACCTGACCGGAAAGGACGCTTTGAACCCATTCGAAGGATGAATAATCATCCCCTGTAAAGAATTCTGTGCCACCAGCCTCTGGATCATAGGTTAAGGTGATAATTCCCTTCCCCTGATCATCAATAGCGGCGATCAGCTCAATATTGTTATTTATTGCAATCCCCTCAAATGTCGCTTGTAGACTCTCGCGGTCCTGAGTATCAATCGCACTTGATACGCCTTCCATAAAAGTGAGCAGGCGTAGATCCTCCAGGTGCTTTTTCTCCATGCGAACAACACCGTCAGCCGCCACTCGGCTGGCTTCAACCAATTGATTTCCAAAACGCTCTTCAAAAGAGCCTGAAACAAGGCGAGTGATAATAAACACGCCAATCATTGCTACGGCGAGAGTTAACGTGGCATAGGGAACGATGAGCTTGGTGCGCAAGCTCGAGAAGATGGGGATGCGGGCAACAACGCTCTCGAAGAGATTATTCATCCGCTCGAGGACGTCCTTTGGCGCTTTCTCTCTAAACCAGGCTTTAATTTCCATAAGCGTTCTAACGATCAGATCCTACTCTCGTTCTGACTGCTGTACAGAGTCTCAAATTGACGCTTCAATGGTGGTTTGCTCAAAGTGAAGCCTTCGCAACTGGAAAGTTTCTCATTCCCAGACAATGGGCTCTCTACGCTAAAAACACGATCCACGGAGGACATAGCGCTCACTCCCCAGGACCTTGAGCCTCAGCGGCGAAAACATGGAGCCGCTCGCCATCAGAGCGCTTGGCGAGATACATTGCCTCATCGGCTGCATGGACGAAGTCTTTCGATGTGTCAAATCCCGTTTGCCACTGCACGACTCCCATACTCACAGAGAGCTTCCCTGACTCAAACTCTACACCCAATATGGCCTCACGAATGCGTTTCGCGACCGCAGCCGCTTCCTCGCGGTCTGCCTCCGGGAGGAGAACAATGAACTCATCACCGCCAAATCGCGTACCCAGGTCCACTTTTCGAATCGAACGCTGGATGGACCTCGCTACAAGCTTCAGCGCTTCATCCCCGGCTGCGTGACCAAAGCTGTCATTGATGACCTTGAGCTTATCCATGTCGATCATGATGATGGAGAGCGGCCGGCTGTAGCGTTTCGCTCGTTCTAGTTCTGTGTCCAAGCTATCCTGCAGTTTATGGCGATTGTATAAACCAGTGAGCGAATCGGTTACCGCCAGACGCTGGATTTCCTCGAATAGTCGCTTGTTTTCCTTGACCAGAAATCTGCGCTCGAGCGCGCGAGATAAAGCGAGTTCAAAACTAGTCATCGACTCCAGAGGCTTGGTGAGATAGTCGTATACGCCTGCCCGCAGAGCCTCTACAGCGGTCTCGACAGACGCGCTTCCCGTGAGAATGAGCGCTTGAACATCCGGATCGATCTTACGGGCTGCATCGATCACTTCCAGGCCGGTATGTTCAGGCATGTATAAATCGAGAACAAGCGCGTCGAATTCATGTTCCTTTAGGGCATCCATGGCCTGTTGGCCATTCGCCGCCTGGTGTACATCGAGACCCATGCGGGAGGCGCGGCGAGAGAGGAGCTGCCGATAATCCGGATCGTCCTCAGCAATTAATATCGTTCCTACCTGCATGCTGCCTTTCTTTCCACTATCAGTCAAGGTTTATCCTCCGCGTGGGCTCCTCCAACCGGAAGGTCTAAAAACACATGCTGCTCAAATGTTCATTTTCACCCACATCTTACCTGAATTAACGGGTTAAAAACCTTGCAACCGACCTACATCTAAACAGCAATCCTCAAGAAGGAAATATCATGCAAAAGCTCACATTTCTGCTGAAGTTCCTTCTTATAAATCGTGAAGTCGTTTAAATACAAATTAAGCCAACCTCCGTCCTGGAAAAACCCGAGGTTGCCCCCTGCTCCGATAACCATCTACCGGACTGATTTCATACATTGTGTACTA
>DAOWMX010000038.1 GCA_030642885.1 Anaerolineales bacterium
GGTTGATGTCCATATCGGGCACGTCCGGCAGAAACTGGGCGATGATCGATTCATTACTACGGTGAGGGGAGTGGGTTATCGATTTGAGGATGAGGTGTTGTGACGATGATGAAAGCTATCCGCCGTCACTTAGGGTGGAAGATCTTCCTTTCCTACCTGATCGTTCTCTTGGTGGGGTCCATTGTCTTGGCTACAGCTACGGAGTATACGGCGCCCACCGCTTTTGATCACCATCTTGCTGCGATGAACGATATGATGATGGGGGACACATCGATGATGGGCGAGGCGACGGACCTGGAGCTGGATCTCTTCACTAATTTCCGCAACGCTCTCAACGAAGCGCTCGGGTTGGCACTGGCCGCCGCCTTTACGGCTACTGTCCTCGTTAGCCTGATCGTCAGCCGCCAGGTCGTTGCCCCCATTCGCCAGATGATGTTCGCCAGTCAGAGAATCGCTGATGGTCACTACGACGAGCGTGTTGATGTGCCCGGAGATATCGCTGGGGATGGATTAGATGAGTTAGCCCAATTGGCGTTGAGCTTCAATCAGATGGCTGCTAAGCTCGAATACACAGAGGACATACGGCGGCAGCTGATCGGCGATGTCGCTCACGAACTGCGAACGCCGCTGACCACGATCAAGGGTTCAATGGAAGGCTTGATGGACGGCGTGTTAACCGCCGATGTCCAAACGTTTCAACAAATCCATCGCCAGACTGATCGGCTGCAGCGCCTGATAGACGATTTGCAGGAACTCAGCAGAGTCGAGGTGGGTGCATATACGATGAATCTCCTCCTTCAGGAGGTTCAAGGCCTGGTCGAGATCACAAAGACTACTCTAAGCCATCAGTTCGAGGAAAAAGGGGTGACGTTAAACATAGAATTGGATCCAGGGCTTCCTCTGGTATACGCAGATGAAGATCGAATCGGACAGGTGTTACTTAACCTGGTGGGGAATGCCCTACAATACACACCGGCAGGAGGCGTCGTAACAATCCGAGCCCGGCAGGAGCGAGACGAGGTTCAAATTTCTATCTCCGATACTGGCGTGGGCATCCCGGATGATCATATAGACCAAATATTCACCCGCTTTTACCGCGTGGATAGCTCTCGCTCACGCTCGGTCGGTGGTAGCGGTATCGGATTGACGATTGCCAGGCATCTCACAGAAGCCCATGGAGGGCGTATTTGGGCGGAAAGCCCAGGCACCGATCAGGGGAGTACGTTCACCTTCACGCTGCCAGTCGCTGGCTGACCTGTCTACTTCTATGGAGGTAAGCTCCTGTTGGACGAGCCGCTGGATACCCTCTGACGAGGCCGGAGGAAATGACTATTAAACATCGCTAACCTCCCGCAGGTTTCAACCCTGCGGGAGGTTTAGGCTCAGACCTCAATGCGCAGGCTGTGCCTTCGGCCGGAAGCAGAGCTTCCGCACTCCACATAATGCAGAAGCGCTTGAGTTAGACCCTGCCCACAATGGATTCCACTTTTCGAACAATCTAAAAAAATCCATCCCCCTTCTTTACCGAATCTTTGTATTCACGCTAAGGTGCCTTTATATAGGGCGGGTAAGATCCAACCATATCGTTAAAGAACGCTTTCAGTGAGCGTTTCACAGGAAAAGGAGTTACTAACATGATGGGTTGGTTTTCAGGATGCTGCGGATTTAATGGAATATGGGGTTTCGGTTCCTTCGGGTGGATCGGGTTGATTTTCAACCTGGTCATCGTCGTAGGCGTCATCTTGTTGATCGTCTGGGTAGTACGTCGTTTTACAGCAGGTGGGTCAGCTTTCACCTCTCTCCAGACTTCGGGTGGTGCTCAACCATCCCCGCGGGAAATCCTGGATATTCGCTATGCACGCGGAGAGATCGACCGAGATCTCTACCAACAGATGATTTCAGATTTGAACTGAATCGATGGAAGAGCCTGGCACCCGATGATGTCGAGTTACTAGGTTTTGTTGTTTTTATCAGAGGTAAGGAGAATTCACGATGATGATGGGATTTGGTTTTATTGGATTACTGCTCATGCTCCTGTTCTGGGGCATGTTGATCGCTGGCGCCGTGTGGTTGGTCAAGGCTATCTTAACCGGTGGAGCGAATAGCGGAGTTTTGGTAGAGAGAAATCGATTAAGCGCAAGCGAGATTCTTAACCAGCGGTACGCAAAGGGTGAGATCACCCGCGAGCAGTATGCGCTCATGAGCGAGGACTTGCAGGATTAAGATCTAACCATACGAAGGAAGAAGAAACATGCATCAACACGAACCTGCGAAACACGATCATCAACATCCGCGTGAGGACGATCACACGAAGGATAAGAAGACCGACCATGGTCACCAGGTTGACCACGGTGGACATGAACGAATGTTTCGAGACCGTTTCTGGGTAAGCCTGGCTCTATCGATCCCGGTATTGCTGTACAGCGAAACGGTGCAAGGTTGGCTGGGGTTCAGCATGCCTGAGTTCCCCGGGAGCCAGTGGATTACGCCAGTTCTATCCGTAGTGGTCTTTATCATTGGTGGAGTACCCTTTCTCCGCTTGGCTGTTCCTGAGGTCCGTAATCGCCAACCCGGCATGATGACTTTGATCTCTCTGGCCATAAGCGTGGCTTTTTTCTACAGCCTGGTTACGCTTTTCGTGGATCTAGGCCAGGGATTCTTCTGGGAGTTGGTTACGTTGATCGATGTTATGCTTCTCGGCCATTGGCTGGAGATGCGAAGTATTCGGCAGGCTTCCGGAGCGCTTCAAGAGCTAGCCAAGCTCCTGCCGGACACAGCCGAGCGCCTCTGGGCAGACGGGAAAACAGAGGAAGTGGCCATTGGGGAACTTCGAACTGGCGACCTCGTGCTGGTCCGACCGGGCGGCAGGGTTCCCGTGGATGGTGAAGTGTTTGCGGGCGAATCTGAAATCAACGAGTCGATGATTACCGGTGAATCGCGCCCCGTCCGGAAAAGTCCTGGTGACGCGGTGATCGCAGGGACGATCAACGGCGAAGGAAGTTTAAGGGTGCAGGTAGGTGCAACAGGGGAAGATACAACGCTGGCGGGTATCATGCGGCTTGTCGAGCAAGCTGAACAGAGCAAATCGAGGACACAGGTCCTGGCGGATAAAGCTGCTGGCTGGTTGTTCTACGTCGCAGTCGGTGTCGCAGTACTGACTGCCATCGCCTGGACGCTTGCTGTAGGATTCAATGAGGAGGTCATCGTCAGAGTGGCGACGGTTCTGGTAATCGCCTGTCCTCACGCACTGGGGCTGGCAATTCCCCTCGTGGTGGCCATTACGACCTCCATTGGAGCGGAGAACGGGATTCTTGTGCGTGATCGGATTGCGATGGAAGATGCCCGTCATGTCGACGTGGTGATCTTCGACAAGACAGGAACCCTGACAAAAGGGGAGTTTGGCGTCGTGAATATCGTAGTGGATGACGGTTGGGATGAAGATCAAGCCTTAGCAATGGCTGCCGCTATCGAGGGTGATTCGGAGCATACGATCGCTTCGGCGATACGGCGTAAGGCGGCGGAGCGAGGTCTATCTTTACCCCAAATCACGAAATTTACGGCCGTGAAAGGGCGAGGCGTCCAGGCGATGTACGGCGAAGAGAAAGTCTATATCGGTGGACCTCGATTGCTTGAATGGCTCGATCTGGAACTAACCGAGCAAATCCTGCTGTTCGAAAGAGAAAGTGGTGCTCGTGGTCAGACTGTCATTTATGTGGTCATAGACCAACAAGTCATCGCTGGAATGGCGCTGGCAGATGTAGTTCGTTCAGAAAGTGTAGAGGCTGTGCGGCGACTGCACGAAATGGGAGTCGAAGTGGCGATGTTGACCGGGGATAGCGAGGATGTAGCCAAGTCGGTCGCCGAAGATCTCAACATAGATCAATACTTCGCGGAAGTACTTCCCGAGCACAAAGATCAAAAGGTCGCCGAGTTACAGGCCGCTGGGAAATACGTGGCCATGGTGGGTGACGGTGTTAATGACGCCCCGGCGCTCACAAGAGCGGATGTAGGAATTGCTATCGGCAGCGGCACCGATGTCGCCATCGAGTCGGCAGACGTCATTTTAGTGAAGGACGATCCGATGGATGTGGTCAAGGTCGTTGAGTTGAGCCGCGCAAGCTACCGCAAGATGGTCGAGAATCTCATCTGGGCTACAGGGTATAACATCGTTGCCATCCCCTTAGCCGCCGGGATTCTTGCACCCTTCGGGTTCTTGCTCTCCCCGGCTATAGGCGCGCTCTTTATGTCTCTCAGCACCGTACTGGTGGCGCTTAACGCGCAGACGTTGCGTAGGATGAGGTTTTCTGAGGGTTAAATCAATCTAGTGCACAATCATTTCGACTCAGCACAATTTATCAAATGGCTGGGAAAGAATCACTCTAGATAATGGAGGAAATCTACATGGATCATAAAGTGATTAACACGAGCAGGCTTCGACGTTTCTTCTTGATCATCTCTATGGCGTTGGCGGCGATTCTTATCACTGCGTGCGGCACGCCGGAGTCCGGGTTGGAAGCGGGCGATCGTGCGCCGGATTTCAGCCTTCAAACAGCAGATGGTGACACCGTTTCACTATCCGAATACCGCGGTGAACAGCCGGTGTTGCTGTACTTTCATATGGCGCTTGGTTGACCGCCTTGCCTTCAGCAGATCGTTGATCTGCAAAATGACCCTGATTTTCAAGCTCTCGATGTTGCCTTTCTCAGTATTGCCTTTGATTCACCCGCGGAGCTGACTCAAGCCGCCGCGGAATACGGGACCCGCGTCCCGCTGTTGACGGATGCGGATCACGACGTGTCGGAAGCCTTTGGGGTGTTGAAATGGGCTGTAGGCAGCGGTGAGCCCGGACACACCTTTGTATTGGTGGACGCCGATGGTACCGTCCTGTGGATTCAGGATTACGGTGCCCCGGAGAATGGGGGGAGAATGTATGTACCGGTCGAGGAGTTAGTCCAACATATTGGAGAACGGCTCGACTCATAGTCGCATAGAGCAGATGAGAGAGGGTAGGGTCCATTATTCGGTATCTACCCTCCTCACTGTTAACGGTCAAAGTAAATGCTCTTGCCGCTCACCGATAGGGGGATCCCCATCACGTAGTCTGCGTCGATCAAACGAAGTTCTCTTGCCACCACGTCTGCTCTGTACATGATGCGATTATCTACGTTCATCAGGCCGGCAGTCTTGACGGCCGAGCCGAGAGCGATGCCCATATCAAGCACCCGAAAGGGGCATTGAGGCCCTTTAAATTCACCTTCGTAAGTATTGATGACGATGCACGCTTCAGCCCCGCACGCACCGCAATTAAGGTCTGCGACTGCACCATCCTTAATGCCGATAAGCACCACAGCGCCGGAATCCAGGACGTTCTGACCATCGCGCGCGAAGCCTTCGATGCCGCTTCGTTGAGCGTAATCTTTCATTCCCTTACCCAGGCGATGAAGGTCTTCTCCCTCGACCGTTTTTACAACCACAAAATCCTGCCCCCGGGTCTTGGGAGCGGTTATTGCGGCAATCTCCATTAATTCGGCGATCGTGTGTAGTGCTGTCATGAATAGCCTCCATGTCTTCTTAACTCTGATGAGCTCAGTTGGTCTCGTAGGGTTGGGAGCATTATCTGTAAAGTCAGGTATTATCGCAACCTTGTTCTGGGTGGGATGAATGGGATTTTCGCTGAAGCGTGACCTATGAATCCGGTGATTGGATTATGCGCTCAAGCTTGCGCTCTGTGCCTGATCGGCATAGCCTTAGCGATATTTATTCCAAATCACATACGCGAAGTCACACCGTATGAAGTTGTTTTCCAAGGCAATCAAATGACGTCTGGAATTTGGATGCGCAAATTGTTGGGAGAGGATAGTGGGAAAAAATACATCTGGAGATATTGCGGCGATTTTCGACCTTGATGGGACTTTATATACTGGTCACATCACGCTAGGTCTTGCCGAGCACCACCGAACTCATCGTGTAAAACGGCTTGAGCTATATACTTTCATGCTCACCCATATGCCCATTTGGTGGCTGCAACGATTAGGTCTGATGTCCGAAATGAGGTCTCGTTCGATTTGGGCCCGAGATCTGAGTTGGACAATACGGGGCTGAACTGCAGAGGAAGCAAAGGGGACCTTTCAATGGCTCACCGAGCAGTACGTCCTGCCGAAGGTGCGGCCTGAGGTGATGGCTCGATTGCGCGCCCATCAGGACGCTGGGAATCGAGTGATTCTCGTTTCTGGGACTTTCTCCCCGCTGCTTCGCGAAATCGGTCATCAGTTGGGGGTCAGGGAAACGGTGGGGACACCGATATTGATGAAGAATGGGCGCTACACGGGCGGCAGCGAATTCCCAGTTTGCCAGGGTCAACATAAAGTGACGCGGCTGGAGGAGTATCTGCGTGGTACGAGGGACATTAATTGGATGGAGAGCTTCGCATACGCGGATAGCCAGTCAGATATCCCTTTTCTTGAAGCTGTCAGATTTCCCATAGCCGTTTTTCCGGATACCTTTCTTGAATCATACGCAAAGGAGAGGGGATGGGAGATCATGCAATAGGGATTGGCCATGGATGGGAGGCTGGTCTGGAAATCTTGCCAAACCTAGTTCGAGCCGACCAGCGCAGCAAGATGATTGTGGACTGCGATTGCTGCGGCTGGAAAATGACCAACTACAAGCGTTATTACATCAAGAAAGATGGAGTGATTGTGATGTGAAAGGTTATGCTGTGAAAGGTTGTAATTACGGGCTGTCAACAAAACTGCTTATGGTAGTTGGTGCCATTGTTCTTGTTTTCGCCATCCAGACCAACCTTCGGGCTGTCAGCGAATCAACTCCAGCTACAACGCCAACCACCATACCAACATCCATTCCGACTGTGGTGCCCCTAAAAACTATGGTGGCCAATAATCCAACGTTTGCCGAGATGATTGCTTTCCTTAATAGCAACAAAGTAAATTGGCAAGGGTATAGTGCGAATTATGACTGCGCCGATTTCGCTTGCGACCTCCAACGAGAGGCTTATGAAAATGGAATTAGATGCGCTTTTGTGGGCATTGATTATTCCGTGAATGGACACGCCATTGTTGCTTTTGATACAACGGATAAAGGATTGATTTATATTGAGCCACAACTTGATCTGCCAGTGAAGGTTGAAGTGGGAACAAAGTATGCATCCTGGTTCCGTGGCCCCAACTACGTCATTGACCATGATGATACTGTTATAGGGATTACACTAAATTGGGACCTCTCATTTTGTGATCTAGCTTTACCGTGATTTGGTGGATACATATTCCTATTGTGGTTGTGAGCTAATGTCAATAGCTGCCATCCATTGCCCGAGCCTATCCCGGCGCAGGGAGATGCCAGCGGGGTGCGCTACACCGGTTGCTAGGCTTTCTCAGAGATCGGTTTCTACATGATCGAGGGTGGGGGACACACGTGGCCGGGAGGCTGACTCACCTTCGTTAGCAAAACAAGCCGTGAAATTCGTGCAAGCCAGGTGATGTGGGCGTTCTTCGAGGCGCATCCCTTAATCGACAATCCGTGAGCACGCGGGGAGCGATACAATAAGCTTTGTTTGAGATCGAATTTAAAGATTTCAAAAGGTAATCGCAGGAAGACTGAATGTGCAGCCGGCAGGCCGCCTAACCCATGAGCAGCTTACGATCCGGCAGGAGGTGTAGCAATGAAATTCTCAGATCCTCACTCTTATACAGATAGCGAACAGGGGAAAATTGCTCATATCCAATTTTGGATAGACGTCGATTTCTCGGCGAAAGTCCTGAAGATTAAGGCCACCTATCGCCTTGAGAAACCTGTAAGCGGCTCATTCTTCCTGGACACTCGTGATTTGAATATCACCCGAGTTTACAAGGACGATCAGGAGATCCCTTGGGAGATCGATCAACACGATTCGATCGTGGGCGATCGACTTCACTTAAAGGACCTTGATGGTCTTTCAGAGTTCACGATAGAGATGACCACATCACCGGGAGCCAGCGCTTTGCAGTGGGTGACACCGAAGCAAACTGCTGGTGGGGAACATCCTTTCCTCTACAGCCAATGCCAGTCCATTCACGCCCGAAGCATATTCCCATGCCAGGATTCCCCGTCCGTTCGCTTCACGTATGAGGCAACAGTAGAGGTTCAACGTCCGCTGGTGGCCGTCATGGCCGCAGAGCATATTGAAACCGAACATTTAGAAAAGACCAGCCAATATCGATACAGGATGCCCCAGCCAATCCCTTCGTATCTTTTCGGAATTGCAGTTGGGAATCTCGCTTTCGAAGAATTGGGCCCTCGCACTGGCGTATATTCTGAGCCAGAGATCATTGAATCTGCTGTTTGGGAATTTGCTGAAAATGAACAGACCCTCATAGAAGCGGAGAAATTATTCGGTCCTTACCTGTGGGATCGCTATGATGTTTTGATCTTGCCCCCATCATTTCCATATGGAGGCATGGAGAACCCCCGCCTGACATTTCTTACTCCTTCATGCATTTTAGGCGATCGCAGTCGGGCGAACCTTGTCTCTCATGAACTTGCGCATGCTTGGACTGGAAACCTAGTTACAAATGCAACCTGGGAGGATTTTTGGTTGAATGAAGGTTGGACGACGTACGCTGAATCAAGAATTACCGAGGTTATTGAAGGAGATGAATATTCTCAACTCTATGCCTCCATCAGGCGAAATGGAATGCTTAAGGTCATGGAGCGCTTCGGAATGGACTCGGATAAGACTTGCTTAAAGTACTCACAGCGCGGCATCGACCCCGACGAGGTCTTCTCCGTAATCCCCTATGAAAAAGGCGCCTCCTTCATCCTTCAGTTGGAGAAATCTGTGGGTCGGGAGGTTTTCGATGCCTTCATCAAGAAATACATCGCCACCTTCAGCTTTCAATCGTTGACGACTGAAGGTTTCATCTCTTTTCTTGAGCGGGAGCTTCCAGAGGCAATCAAGAATGTGGATATCGATGAATGGCTCTATGCTCCAGGTTACCCTGAGAGCGCTCCAGCCCTCAGCTCGAGCCTCTTCGATGAAGTAAAAGCCAGAATAGACGCGTACGAATCCGGCACGCTACCTGACAGCCATCAAATTGCCGATTGGGTCCCAGACCAGATTCGCCTTTTCCTGCTGATGCTCCCTGAACGGATCCCTGTTGAGGATTGTCGTCAACTCGAGAGTATATTTAATCTCAAGGACTCCCATAACTATTTCATGATTAATCGCTTCTATCAAATAGCGGTTCAAAGCGGCTACCAGGACGTGCTTCCCGGAATAGAGCGCATGGTAGGGTCAGACGGTCGAATGGTGACTCTCGCAATGATCTTCCGTACCATGGTTAATGAAGAATGGACCCGGGATGAGGCGCGACCGATGTTTGAACGACATCGTGATAAGCATCACCCAACAACCGTGGCGGTTATTGAGGGAATACTTAACAAAGCGGGATTGTAAGCGCGGTGTGAAATCGACGAGTTTGGTTGTGAACTAGAGAGTGATCGAGGAGATCGTGGCAATGAAATATGATTTCGATAGAGAGATCAATCGTAAAGGGACGAATTCCGTCAAATGGGAATTTATTAAGCACGGAGATCGTTTGCTCTACAGGGAAGAACCAGACAACTCCTCATCAAGCCCTCGGCTCCTGCCCATGTGGGTCGCGGATATGGACTTTCCATGCCCTGAGCCGGTTGTGCAGGCGCTAATAGCCCGCGCGCAGCATAGATTGTTCGGGTACACAGCCCCTACGGATTCTTACAACAACGCTATCGTGAACTGGATGAAAAAACGCCATGGGTGGGAAATAGAACCCGAGTGGATTTGTACTACACCCGGCGTGGTGCCGGCGCTCAATATGCTCGTAAAAACATACATTTCACCAGGGGACAAAGTGCTCATCCAGACGCCGGTCTACTATCCTTTCAACAAAGCCGTTGAGAACGGCGATGGCGTGCTCATCACCAACCCGCTAATCTACGAAAACGGCCGCTACTCTATGGATTTTGCGGATCTTGAGCAGAAAACCAAAGATCCGCAGGTGAAAATGGCCATCTTGTGCAGCCCCCATAATCCCGTTGGGCGAGTCTGGACCCGAGATGAGCTGCTCCGTTTCGGCGAGATCTGTTTAAAAAATAATGTGCTTGTTGTATCCGATGAGATACATGGAGACTTGATTCTCGAGGGTTATGTTTTTACTCCCTTTGCCGGTATCAGCGAGGCTTTTGCTCAAAGCAGCATCACCTGCACAGCGCCCAGTAAGACCTTCAATCTTGCAGGTTTGAAAACTTCAAACATCACTATTGCCGACGAGCAGCTTCGCGCCAGATTCAAGGAAACCCTGGGAAGAACCGCGTTGGGAGGCGTTGGGGCTTTTGGGGTTGTCGCACTTGAAGCAGCATACAACCATGGGGAGGAGTGGCTTTCCCAGGTGCTGGATTACATCCTGGGTAATTTGCGGTTTCTGGAGAAGTACATAGCCGAGCATCTTCCGCAGATTAAAGTTGTTCCACTTGAAGGAACGTATCTGGTCTGGCTGGATTGCCGTAGTTTGGGGCTTGGTAAACTGGAATTAGAGCAAATGATGCTAGAAGAAGCCAAAGTCTACCTTGATGAAGGCTACATCTTCGGCATCGAGGGTGAAGGTTTTGAGCGAGTCAATCTCGCCTGCCCGCGATCTGTCCTGGTTGAAGCCTTAGAACGGATTCGAAACGTTGTTGAGCGGCTATAAATTGGTCAGAAGATTGGCCTAAAGCAGCTATCTTGAAAACGGACAATTGATCACCCCGAGCTTTCGTAGAGGATAGAACACACTCATCGATAATGACCGCGAATCGCTTCGATAGGAGTGGGTTAGCAACGAGTTTGAAGGAAACCACACGCGGGAGCTGACGCCCTCATGCAGGTAGACCAAATTCATTTCATAAGCGCCCTTTCAGCCACAATCGGCGTGCTTCTTTGTGCTTTGATGTTTGGTGCGGCAATCGTGTCCTTCAAGGAGCGCGAATTTCGCGCCGCCGGCAGGATCGCCCTTTTAGGCGTGATGCTGCCTTTGCCTTACCTGGTCGTAGGGTTCATCCCTTTTCCCAACCGTGAAATCGCGGCAATATTTCTGCTCATCGCGGCAGCTCTTGTGGTGGCGACCTTTTTGGTGCCGGTGGGACAGAGACACATCACCGAGGACGATACACCCAAAATCCGGGTTGACGAACGCGATATCATGTTCGCGCGTGCGCACTTGTTGCCCGGATCGGAGCGCTTTGAGGAATACTACCGTCGCAAGCCGGATAAAAAAGCGCTCGACGATAAGTTCAGATCCAGGCCCGGTTTGCTCGCTAAAGGATCGACCTACTTTGATCCGACCTTGTTCTCAGCTGCCGAAGCTAGTTTTGAAGCTGTTGGCTCGTTTCAAGCCTTCCTCGAGCAGGAGCCTGCGCCGGAGCGCGTGCACATAGACTCTGAGAGAATAACTGAATTTATTAAGCACTGGGGCAGGAAGCTAGGTGCAGTAGCGGTGGGAGTCACAGAGCTCAGGGATTATCATCTTTATAGTCACATCGGGCGTAACGAGCCCTACGGTCAACCGGTTGATTTGGATCACAAATTCGCCCTCGCGCTGACTGTTGAGATGGATAAGCACATGCTCGATCATGCTCCATACGGCCCGACGGTGATGGAATCAGCGCAGCAATATTTAGCTTCAGGTGCGATTGCCGTCCAAATAGCTGCATTCATACGCAATCTTGGTTACCCTGCACGTGCCCACATTGATGGCAATTATCGGGTTGTGTGTCCATTGGTTGCTCGTGACGCGGGGCTGGGCGAGATTGGCCGGATGGGGTTGTTGATGACGCCTGAGCTCGGCCCTCGGGTTCGGCTAGCCGTTGTAACGACAGATCTGCCGCTAGCTACTGATTCAAGGACAAGGGACTACTCTGTCCTTGATTTCTGCGCCCGCTGTAAAAA
>DAOWMX010000184.1 GCA_030642885.1 Anaerolineales bacterium
ATAGTCTTCATCCCCTTCTTCGGAAGACAAGATCAGCACGATATCCTGCATTGTCAGATCGTTGCCAGTCGTCGTCGCACGTGTAAGTTCATGTGCAAAACGAGCTTGTGTTATCACGCACAAAGAATCGAAGTATCGACTGTTATCCAATGGCAGGGGTTTCGCACCTGTGGCGACAACAATCGCTCCTATTATGAGAGTCGTAGTCTGATCGCTAGAGGTAATCGAAACTTCATAGGCCCCTGGAGGACCTGACACTTGCGTGAGGCGTGAATCAAGCAAAATATCGATTCTAGGATGGTTGGACACGATCTCGATAAGACCGTCAATCAAGTCCTTCGCATTCTCCTGAAAAGCGTGGCTTGTTCCGCCCAGCTCAAGAGCGTTTTCGACCAGAGTGACGTGTTGACCGGCGTCGGCCAGGGAATTGGCAACGGTCAATCCGCTCAATCCGCTGCCGATGATCAAAGCAGAGTTCAGTAGAGCATGGGTATGTGGAAAGGGCAGGCTGGTTGCTGCGAGACGGGAAACTCCCATCACAATCAGATCCGCCGCTTTTCGCATGGCGGCGTCAGGTTCATCCGCGTGAACGTAGGCGCAATGCTCGCGGATGTCGACCACCTCGACCCTACCGGGTTCCAACCCAACGGAAAGCGCTGCATCTCGAAAGTGTTTTTCTACCAAGCGTGGGGTGCAGCCGGCGATAAGTACGCGTTCCAGGTTGTTTTCTGTAATTGCCTGCTGCATGCGCAAAAGGCCGTCCTTGCTGCAAGGATAGGCTTCACAGCTTGCATAAACGACCCCTGGCAGGTCCACAGCCGTAGCACGGAGCGCATTGGTATCCAATACGCCTGCGATCTCCTCGCCGCATTCACAGACGAGAACGCCCGTGCGGGGTGATGCACTCAGGTCTGGGGAATTCTTGTGCGGTTTTCCGTCCGCGCCCATAAAACCATCCTTGTGGTTCAACTGAGAAGGCAAGGCGCTCGAGGCGCCTAAATCCTTCTGGCGTGATAAGGATTAATCGCGATCCACTTCTTTCTCTATCGTCGTTCCTATTAACACATCAACATCCTGAATAACCACTGGGCTCAAGTCTACATCGTCGCATATTTGACAGTACACACGTTCGAATTCGGAATCCGAACCATGGACGCTGTGAAAATGGGTGATGTCTTTCAGCTTAATCGCATCTGTCGGGCATATCAAAACACAGGTTCCGCAAGCGATACAGGTCGAGGAAGCGATCTGGAAGGGTGTGCTGACCTTCCTGGCCATACCGCGATTGATCAGACTGATAGCGCCGACCCCGACGATCTCCCGACAGGCACGGACACACAAGCCGCAGAGCACACATAAATCTTCTTCGGGAAGTGTGAAGCGGATTTCCTTCACGCCATATTCTTCTGCAAGCGCCAGCAGCATCGGGTCATTGTGTGCGCCAGCTAATAGCAGCTCGATGGTGGTCCTTCGGCTTTTTCTTACCGCCTCGGAGTCAGTCTCTATGACCGCACCTTCCTCGCAGGGATGAACACATGAAGCCACTAGTCGGGGTGGGCGTGGAGGGGAAGACGCCTCGACCATACACAACCGACATGCCCCATAGGGTTCGAGCGCCGGGTGATAGCACAATGTGGGTACAGGGATGTCGTGCTCACGGCAGGCTTCCAGCACAGAGCGCCCCTCAGGTACCTGGATCTCGCTGCCATTGATCGTCAATTTGGGCATCGTTTCCTCGTCTACCGAGTCTGATCGTCAGTCGCTATTCCACCAGGATAGCGTCGAACTTGCACACGCTCATACACATTCCGCAGCGTGTACATATAGCGGCATCAATAACGTGAACCTCTTTCTTCTTACCCTGAATCGCGCCCTCTGGGCAGTTACGCAGGCAGACCATACAGCCGGTGCAATTCTCCTCGATCACCGAGTAGGTGATCAGGCCTTTGCATACTTTCGCGGGGCAGGTTTTATCGACAATGTGGGCTTCATATTCATCGCGGAAGTAGCGGATGGTGGACAGCACCGGGTTTGGCGCGGTTTGCCCCAAGCCGCAGAGGGAGGACCGTTTGATCTCCTCGCCTAGCTCGATAAGGTAATCCACGTCTCCAGGCCGGCCATCACCGGCACAGATGCGCTCGAGCGTTTCCAGCATTGCCTTCGTCCCCACGCGGCAGGGCACACATTTCCCGCAGGATTCTTCCTGGGTGAAGCGCATGAAGTAAGCAGCGAAATCAACCATGCACGTATCTTCATCAGCGACGACCAACCCCCCGGAGCCCATGATCGCTCCAAGAGATTGGAGAGATTCATAATCAATAGGTATATCGAGGTGTTCGGCGGGGATACAGCCTCCTGATGGCCCACCTATTTGAGCTGCTTTAAAGGACTTGCCATTGGGGATGCCTCCGCCGATGTCGAAAATCAGCTCTCGCAAAGAAATGCCAATAGGTACTTCGACAAGACCGGTGTTGTTGATATTACCGACAACAGAAAAGATCACGGTGCCTTTACTCGTCTCGGTGCCGATACTCGCGTACCAGTCCGATCCCTTATCGATGATGATCGGAACCGAAGCCCAACTCTTGACATTATTTATATTGGTAGGTTTCCCCCAAAGGCCAAATTCTGCAGGGTATGGTGGGCGTGGGCGAGGTTCACCGATCTGCCCTTCAATTGATGCTATGAGAGCGGTCTCTTCGCCGCAGACAAATGCGCCACTGCCCAATTTTATTTTCACTGTGAAATCAAACCCTGAGTCGAGAATGTTTTCACCCAGCAAGCCAACATCCTCCGCTTGGGAGATTGCCAACCGCAGATGTTTCACTGCTAGTGGATATTCATTACGGATATAGACATAGCCCTGTTTTGCCCCCATGGCGTATGCGCCAATGATCATACCTTCCAAGACTAAGTGCGGATTTCCCTCCATTATTGAGCGATCCATATATGCCCCTGGGTCGCCCTCGTCCGCATTGCAGATTACATATTTAACGTCACCCGGTTGCTGGCGACATAGCTCCCACTTAAACCCTGTGGGGAATCCCGCACCACCGCGGCCGCGTAGTCCGGACTTTTTCATTTCTTCGATAACATCGTCAGGGGACAGGGAAGTTAAGACCTTCTTGAGGGAATCAAAGCCGCCTTGAGAGATATATTCCTCGATCCGTGTGGGGTCGAGCAACCCGTTGAGGCCAAGGATTAGACGGTGTTGATGTTTATAGAACGGAACATCCTGCTCACACTTAATTTCTTCGTTGGTTTGGGGATCAACATACAGTAGGCGCTCAATTACTTTGTTTTTAGCGATGGTCTCGCCCACAATCTCTGCGACGTCCGACACTTTAACATTCGTATACATAATCCCTTGAGGGCGAATCACCACAAGGGGACCTTTCTCGCAGAAACCATGACAGCCCGTCACTTTGACGTCGTAATTAAGTCTGGCATCCGCCTTCTGATTTGTAAGCTCATCTTGGAAAGCGGTCCATACTTGTTCGCTGCCGTAGACACGGCAACCAGTGCCGCCGCAGACCGTAATTAAGGGGAGATCCGGGTTTACTTTTGCTGCAAGTGACTCGCGCCAGGTATCCAACTCTTGGGCGGTATGGATACTAGCCATGCTAATCCAATCCTTCTTTTCGTATGAGACGCTTCATGAGAGCATCGGATTTCTGGACGGTCATCTGCCCAGAGTATTCATCGTTAACCACAACTATTGGCCCTAAAGCACAAGCGCCCAGACAATTAACCGTTTCTAGAGTGAATAGATGATCGGGAGTTGTCTCGCCCGCTTTTATATTGAATTTCGTTTCCATCTGGTCAAGGAGCTGCGGACTACCACGAACGTGGCAGGCTGTACCCATGCATATTTGCAGGCAATATTTACCTTTCGGTTTCAAGCTGAAGGCATTGTAGAAAGTGGCGACAGCGTAGGCTTGTGACAGGGGCACACCCAATCGCTGACTGGCAAGGATTAAAGCCTCCTTGGGCAGATAGCGGTAGTGCTGCTGTACTTTTTCCAATGCAGATATGATCGAGCCTTCGTCGTCGGCTTCCCTGTCGATGATCTCGTGAATTTCACTGACGGGTATTTGCATAGGTGTGTCCTTTAGAAAAGTGGTGTTTCACAGACTTTACATTGAAATTCCTGCTTGCCGGTTGGCATCATTCTCCTAAAATGACATGCGGGCACCTGCCTCAGGCACCCGCTCGTTCAGATTAACTGCATTAAATGCAGTTTCCCAGTCGTTGTATTTCGAGGTCTCGAATCATCGACTTATTCTCAGAAGAACCCTATCGCCACTGCACATATGGGTCAAGTGACAATTCTCACCCTCAACACTGGAGACTCTACTCCAGTGCAGCGCTCAAGGCGGAGCGTACGGCTGATGGATTGGCGCGGCCCTCCGTCTCCTTCATAACCTGACCGAAGAGCCATTGGAAAATGCCCGTATTACCGTCCAGGTAATCTGCTACCTGATGGGGGTGTGCATCGAGAACACGGCGAACGATGCTCTCAATCATCTCAGGATCCTGGATCATGCTCAGCCCGAAAGAGCGGACGATATCGTCAGGGGGTTTCCCGGAGGAGACCATCTCAGCCAGAACAGTTTTCGCGCTCGTGGCGTTGACCTCACCGGTTTCGACCAGCTCAACCAGGCGGGCGAGATCTGCGGGGGGCACGGAATTGTCCTGGAACTCGATGCCAGCCTGGTTTAGCAAACCAAAGAGGTCGCCAGAGAGCCAGTTGGCAATCTTTACCGGAGGCACTTTGGGGGTAGACATTGCCGCGGCTTCAAAATAATCGCCGATCGACCGCTCGGTAGTAAGGACACCGGCTGCATAGTCTGTGAGTCCATACTCCGCAACGAACCTCCGCTTTTTGGCCAGCGGGAGTTCTGGTAATTCGGATTGAATCTGCGCAACCCACGCCGGTTCGACGTGA
>DAOWMX010000210.1 GCA_030642885.1 Anaerolineales bacterium
GTGGATTGCGTATAGACATGAGGCACACAGCATTAGCATAACACCCCGTACGTCAACAGCGCCGTCGCCTGCCAGTGTGAGAAGGTACACACCCGGAATGCTGAGCAGGAGGCGGATGATTGTGAGATTGGTGGGGCGGCTCCCATCAAGGAATAACAATCCAGCAACGAAGATTGGATAGAGCGTAAATAGAAATTGGCCCAGGCTAGCGTCTAATCTGGCCAGAGACGCAAAGTAAAACAGGGACCCTAGACCGTTCAGGGCACCGGCGATTGCGCAACCCAGTAAACCGAGGGGGAAGATATAAAGATACTCACGTTTAAAAATAAGAATAGCGATGAATAATAATAAGGATGCGCCAGCGGTTCTCGCCGCAACAACTGTTGTCGGGTGAAGACCTGCCAGGATAGCTTGCTTGCCGAAAATTGGAGATGTGCCAAGGAGAATGGCGGAGGCGACTGCAAAATAGATGCCAGCGTTCTTCTTAGTTTCTCTTCGGTCCAAGATTAGCGCTCCTGACGCAGTGCTTCCTCGACTTCCTCGATGAGTTCTTCAACGAAGAAATCTCCTTTGGTCATCAGCTGTTCGATGTGACCATCAAGGCGCCTCCACTCGGCTGATGTGAGTTCTTTTGCGGTAACTACGACAATCGGAATATCTTGTGTGGGCATCTGTGCTCGCAGCAGATCAAGAAGTGCAAAACCATCCATCCCCGGCATCATAAGATCCAGGATGATTAAATCAGGAACCGATTGGTTTACGAGTTGCAGCGCGATTGGCCCAGATTCTGCCTCGTCTACCACGAAGGTCCCTTGTGCTTCCAGGAGCCGGCGGATTAAACGGCGAGCATCCGCCTGGTCATCGATAATTAGCACGTTCCGCATTTGCATTTGATCAATCTGGGTAAGCGCAGCGACAATGCCCTCTCTGGGATGAGATGGAAACGCGAAGTCATCTACGGAAATATCCTTCGACCAGGCGGGACCCAGCAGCCGGCTCTCGACTGGCATCGTGTGGCCGGAACAATTTATGACGACTACATCATCCGGTTGTATGACTCCTTGTCGTGCAAGTTTGATCAAGCCTGCAAACGCTACGGCAGCAGCGGGCTCAATCGAGAGCCCTTCTACCTTGGCAACAAGGCCCAGAGCGCGGAAGGCGTCCTCATCAGAAACACTGTCGATGGTCCCCCCACCTGCTTCAAGCATCCTTTGACGAAGCAGGGTGTAGGCTCTGCCAGGATCTCCTGTTGTGAGCGTGGTGATGTGGGTTTTCGGAGACAGGACCGGGGCAGCGACATCAAGATCTGCTTCCCAGGCCTTGGCCATGGGCGCACAGCCAGCACTCTGGATGCATGCCAGAGCAGGGAATTTGTCGACAAGTCCAGCAGCATGCATCTCCTGAAATCCCTTTAAAACCCCAAGAGGCCCGATTGCGCCGCTGACGGCTTGGATATACCAATCTGGAGAGCTCCAGGTGCTCTGTTTATTTGATTCAGTGTTGCTCGGCAGCTGCTGCTTGGCCAGCTGCTCGGCGATTTCGAAGGCGATAGTCTTCATCGATTCCAGCGCTGTTATGCTTCGCACTCCGCGGTCCAGAAAGAGACCGCGCTCCTTTGAAAATTGAGCGGCTAATTTCTTCGCCTGGTCATAGGTTCCCGTCACTTTAATGACCTGGGAGCCGTAGATGGCCACTTCGTGCATTTTATCCGGGGGAACGAGACTGGTAATGAATGCCCACAGTTTCAAACCCGCGCGGGCAAATGCAGCCGAGAAGGCAATGGCGACATTTCCTGTAGAGCATATAACTGCCTCGTTAATGTTATGTTCCAGCAGAGCTGCAACCGTTACCGCGGCTTGGCGGTCCTTGAAAGACCCCGTTGGGTTCTGGCGTTCATCTTTGATGTAGAGATTGGGGAGGCCGAGCAGCATCCCAAGTTGGTGGGCTGGGAAGAGCGGCGTCCAACCCTCTCCGATCGATGGATATTGGGATGGATTATGTAAAGGGAGAAGATCGCTGTATCTCCACAAGCTAGCGGGGCGATCCGAAAAAGTTGAATCCAGGAATATGCTGGCGTCAAGATCGTAGCAAGCCTCCATCCACTCACTGCCGCATTCTGGACAAGAATTTGTAAGTGGGTGGTAGGGCGTGCGGGCGTCACAATCAAGGCATTTTGCCGAAAAAGAGGGCATGAATTGACCTAACGATAATTGTGGTTCTGCGGTGTATCAAACTGGTATCTGCAGCAGTCGCTCGTCATTAGTGACCCTTTGGGGAGGAGATCGGTTTATTGGCTGCGATTATCCCCGGGGGGCAATGCGTCTAATTGTGGCTGAAACTCTTTTGTTATGGTCTTCAGATGGCCTGACCGTCGCTTCTTCCAAGGTTTCGGAAAGGTTGATGAGCTTTTCCATGTCGCTTGCGGTTAGTTCGTCCGGGAGAATGCCTATGATAGGAGTTTCATCATCGATTTTCTGAAGGAAGAAACCATCATCGATTTCTGAGAGACCTGGATAGGTAAGGCTGAGAATTACAATCTCGGGCGAGCTTCGTTCTAGTAATCGGGCAGCGTCCTCGAGAGAATCCGCGACCAGTACGGTTCCAAGTCTCCCACCTTCAATACTTTTACGGATTCGATCACTTTCTTCAGGTTGCTCCTCAACAAGGAGGAAAGTTGATTTTTGAGTACAGTTCAGCTCTTGCAGCCTGTGGCGGAGGGAGCTTTCGTGAACCGGTTTTGTAAGGAATCGGTTGATATCGAGAATCACGCCTCTTTCTTGCCCATCATCATATTCGGTTAGCAGAATAGGTGTAGCAAAAATGGCCTCGTCGCCCAGTATCTCTATCATGATTTGCCAGACGTCAGGGTCGGAATTGATGAGGTCTAACAGGATTGCATCAGGGTTTGTTGCTTTAGCGATCTCAAGAGTATGGCTGGGTTGTGTGACCACGCGAAATCGGTACCCTGCATCTTCTAAGATGGTTCGGTAGTGATAAGCAACATCGGAATCTCGATCTACACAAAGGATTAGCGGTGCGAGCTCTTCTTTGTCCTGATCCGCCATTTCAAAGGGGATGGTGAAGGCAAAAGTGCTGCCCTCGCCGGGTACGCTCTCAACCCACAAAACGCCTTTGTGTAGTTCAACGAGGTGTTTGCAAATGGATAAACCCAACCCTGTACCACCAGTCTTTCTTGTCGGTGAAGCGTCAACCTGCGAAAATGGTTCGAAGATTTTTTCGTGGTCATCAGGGGAAATTCCGTACCCGGTGTCAAAAACAGCTATGACAACCTCGGATTGACCGCTGTGTTCGATCACTCGAACCGAAATACCGATATGACCTTCATCAGTAAATTTGGTGGCGTTCGAAACGAGATTTAAAAGGATTTGCCGCAGGCGTATGTTATCCGCATGAATTCTCGGGAGTTCGTCCGGTAAATCGATGACCAGTTCAATGGGCTTGTCTTTTACTAGACCAACAGCGGTTGCCATCACCCCGTGGACAATCTCAGAAAGGTCCACCTCTGAGAACGTCAGTTCCATTTTGCCGGCTTCAATTTTTGAGAGATCGAGGATGTCATTGATTAATCCAAGGAGGTGTTGGCCGGCATTGTAGATTGCGGATAGATCTTGCTCTTGATTTTCTGTTACGGGGCCGTCAATCCCCTTGAGGATAACTCTGGAGAAACCGATGATTGAGTTTAAGGGTGTGCGGAGTTCATGGCTCATATTCGCCAGGAATTGGCTTTTCAAGCGGTCTGCTTCACGCATTTCTTCAAGGGCTTGCGATGTAAGTTGGTGAGAGCGAGCGTCCTGAAGTGTTATAGCAAACTCGTGCGCTACCGCCTCGGCAAGGATGCGGTCTTCTTCAGTCCATGGGTCTTCAGAATCCTTTCCATCGAGCTCGATGACCCCGATGATTTCATTTTGGACCCGGAGGGGGATAACCAGGCGATCTTGCGTGTGAACCGCGAGTATCGGGGAAGGCTGGGCTGAATCATCGATTGGTTTGAGATTGCCTCGATCGTCCTCGTATCCCAGGATCTGACCCCACGAAGCCGCAAGTTCGGGGGCAGAGGTTGCATCAATAGAATCCTGGGGAGTGGGTAGCGAGACTGCCATGCGAGATTTTTGCGAACGTTCAGCATCGACGATCTGGAAGATCCCTCGATATCCTTTAAGTATTCCTTGTTTATCGATGCGTTGAGTAGAACGGATGAGGATTGTACATTGTTCGCCCTGAGGGTATTCGAAATCCAGTAGTAGATGCTGGATTGGTTGGCCCGAATCTATCAACTGCTTAAGTTCAGCGGCAGCTTCTGAATCAAACCCGGAACCGAAAATCTCTTTCCCGAGGAGATCATCCGGTGTCAAACTAATAGCTTCTTCTACTTCAGGGCTGCACCATGTATAACGCCCTGCACGATCGATCTCCCAGGACCA
>DAOWMX010000231.1 GCA_030642885.1 Anaerolineales bacterium
AAATACTACTTTTCACGGAAGATGCAGATAGCAGATAAACTCCCCGTCCTTATTCACCGGGCTGTGAGTAGTAGCCCATAGCTTGCTTGACGGATCTATGAGGTCAGACTAGGATGAGCGCGCCGGGTGGGAACAGGACGTCTTTAGGAGATAAAGAGCGTTGACTCATCAAAAGCGACTTGGTGAATGGGGGGAGACCGAGGCACGGCGCTACCTGGAAACGAAAGCGTACATCTTCATAGAAAGAAACTTCCGTGTTCCAGAAGGCGAAATAGATTTGGTGATGCAGGATGGCGACATCGTCGTTTTCATCGAGGTGAAGACGCGGACATCGGATAGTTTTGGAACGCCTGAGGAGAGCGTATCCGGGGCGAAGCGTAAACGGCTTTTACGTGCGGCGTGGGCTTTCTTGCAGGAACGGGAAAGGATCGACGCTGTATGGAGAATCGATGTCGTCGCAATCGAAGCTTCCCCAAATTGGACGATCCAGCGCCTCGATCATTATCAAAATGCATTCGATATCGATTTCAATAGCCTATGAGAAAAAGCCAACCTGTAATCGCCATTCTCGGCCCAACCGCTGTTGGAAAGACGCGTATCTCCATTCCTCTCGCGGAGCGCTTCGAAGGGGAGATCGTCTCCGTAGATTCGCGACTCATCTACCGGGGGATGGACATTGGCACGGCGAAACCAACGCTCGCAGAAAGAAGGCGGGTCACGCATCATCTCATCGATGTAACCGACCCGGACGACACGTGGAACCTGGCGAAGTATAGTGACGCGGCTTTAAAGGCGATCCATGATATCCATGGTCGGGGGAAAGTTGCATTTCTCGTTGGAGGCACGGGGCAGTATCTCCGGGCGATTCTTGAGGGTTGGACCCCGCCGCCGGGTGCAGAGTCACCGCGTTTACGAGAAGAGCTAGAGGCGATTGCGGCAAACAAAGGCTACGAAGCGCTGTATCGCCGGCTGCAAGATGTGGATCCAGCTTCTGCAGAGCGGATCGATCCGCGCAATGTCCGGCGGGTTGTCAGGGCGATCGAAATATTCGAAATGACCGGGAAACCCGCCAGTTCGCAAAGAGAGAAGAATCCTCCACCGTTTGAAACACTGCGCATTGGGCTTACATTGCCGCGCCCAGAACTCTACGAACGGATCGATCAAAGAATCGATCTGATGATCGAAGCGGGTTGGATTGAGGAAGTTCAGGGGCTGATCAACAGTGGAATCTCTCCTGGTCTGCCATCGCTCTCGGCTATCGGATACTCTCAGATTGCTGCGTATCTTTGCGGGGAGATGGATTTGAGCAGCGCTGTTGTGGAGATTCGCAGACTTAGCCGGCAGTTCGTGCGCAGACAAGCGAACTGGTTTAAGGATGTTGATCCAGAGATTCAATGGTTTGAAGCTGTTGCTGGTGTGGAGGAGCGAATATCAACAGTCATTGAACGATGGCTGAGTGGCAGTGCGCAGGCCAGTAACTGATGGCGATGTGCCTGTATATGGCTAGCGTCAGAGGGTATTCGTACTCAAGTTGTGAGCAGGTTAAGACCGAGATAAAAAAGCGCGGCGAGCGCGGCATTTACCGGGATTGTAAACAACCAGGTTACGGCCATATCACCGAGAACACTCCAGCGAACTTTATTGATGCGTTCTGCCGCTCCCACGCCGAGAATAGATGAACTCATCACCTGTGTTGTGCTGACGGGTCCACCGAGAAGCGCTGCGCTGAGAATCACGATTGACCCTGCGATCTGCGATGTGAATCCGTGGATCGGGCGAATGCGGAAGATTTTCCCTCCCAGTGTGCGGATCAGACGCCATCCACCGAATAACGTCCCCAGGCCGATCGCGGCCGCACTTAACGTCACCACCCACATGGGTACATAGAAAGAAGAGATTTGACCGCTGAGCAGCAATCCCATCGCAATGAGCCCCATGGTTTTTTGAGCGTCGTTTGTGCCGTGACTCAAGGAGAGGCCGATGAGCGTAACGATCTGGAAACGGCGAAAGAGATGACTTACTTTTGGCGTTGCCCCTCGAACCAAAAATAACGTGATCTTCATGACGAGGTAGCCAACGGCTAAGCCGGCGATGGGTGAGAGAAATAATGCAATTACAATTATTAAGAACCCCGAAGGGTTTACTACCGAAAGGGAGCGACTGTGCATCAGCGCAGCGCCGAGGAGCCCGCCAAGAAGGGCATGCGAAGAGGATGAAGGGATGCCGAAATACCAGGTTATCAGATTCCAGATGATTCCGGAAATAATAGCGGCCATAATCACGTTCATGGTAATCGCGCTGACATCCAGGAGTTCATCCCCGATGGTTGTGGCCACAGCGACTCCGAATAGGAAGGGGGCTATGAAATGAGAGATCGCGGCCAGGATTAGCGCTACGCGTGGGGGCAGGGCGCGCGAGAATATGACCGTTGCAACAATGTTCGAGCTATCGTGAAACCCGTTTATAAAGTCAAAGACGACAGCTAGAGCGATAAATACGATTAATATCGTTGACATGCTGTTTTCTATCATGTGAAAAGCTTATCAGTTTTAGATGGTTTTCGTCAACGTGCAGTTTATTTGTCGGCGTAATTTTCGCCGAGGTAATGGATGGTAAGTATCGTCATGCTTATCAATATTCCCGGGATGATGGTTAGCCAAGGTGCTTGAATAAGATGCATTCGGCCGCTGTTCAGCATCGCTCCCCATTCTGGCACAGATGGGTCACCGGATAAGCCAAGGAATGTTAACGTCGTTGTTCCCATGAAGGCCCAGGCGAAATGAGTGGTCGCGAGTGAGAATAACTGCGGCGCTGCGTTAGGGAGAAGGTGAGAGAGCGCAATGCGTTGCCGGCTTGCACCGAGTGCATAGGCGGCATTGATATATCCCATTTCCTTTATTCCTAGAAAAATACTCCTGCTGAGTCGGACAAAACCAGGAATTCCCCCCAAGCCTACGGCGATCACAACAGTAGGGATCCCCGGACCAAAACCGGCGACTAATAGCATGGCGAGGAGAAGCCCGGGAATTGCCAGTGCAGCATTCGTAAGTGCAAGGATGAGTCGATCTGATGATCCACCAACCACAACAGCAGTAAGGCTGACGGAGGTTCCGATAAAAACAGTGATCAGTGTTGCCAGCAGGGGAATGGAGAGACTGAGCCTGGCTCCATACGCGACCCGAGCGAAGAAATCTCTCCCCAGGGCATCCGTCCCTAAAGGTGGATGGTCTTGTGGGGCTTGTAGCGGGTTACCGATCGGTATGTAAGGATCAGCGGATGTGATTATGGGTGCAATGAGCGCCATTAAAACCATAGCCCCGAGCCAGAGAATGCACAGAATCTTCAACCCGTGAAGCCTCATTCAGCTCTCCGTAATCGGGGATCAACTATGAGCGTGAGAAGGTCAGCGAACACATGGCTTATGGTGTACAAAATCGCTGCAAGCGCGACGATACCCAGAGTGATGGGATAGTCTCCGTCCAGGATCGATTTCACTAAAAGCCTTCCTAGACCGGGGCGAGAGAAGACAGTCTCCGTAACGACGGTTCCTGCAAATAAAAATGCAGCTTCGAGAGCAATAAGGGAGATGACAGGAGCGAGGGATGGTCTTAGTGCGTGTCGTAGCAATCGGGAGCCGCGCTGGATTCCGCGTGCCCGCGCCGCCAGTATGAAAGGGGAGTGAAGGCTCTCTGACAAACCGCTGTGGATCACGCGGGCGATTGGACCGGAAGAAGCGAAACCCAACACCAGCGCTGGTAGGAATAGCTTGATGAATAGCTCGTTTGAAGAAACGAGTCCTTGCTGGAGATTTCCAACGATGAGCAGGGAAAGGATGCCGGTAAAGGCGACAGGGATTGATGTGGCCAAAGCCGCTAATGCCGCGGCGATCATTCCGGATGTTCTTTTTTCCAACCAGGCCGCAGTGATTCCGAGCGTGAAACCGAAGATTAATGCAATGATAAGCCCGCTAATGGCTAGAGCAGCGGTTGAAGGAAATTGCTCGAGGATGATTTTTGAAACGGAACGATGTGTGTACAGTGACGTCCCCAGATCTCCCTGAAGGAGGTTTGATAGAAATCTGAGGTAC
>DAOWMX010000064.1 GCA_030642885.1 Anaerolineales bacterium
GTATGCTTGAACGCCAAAGTACCCGGCGACCAATACCCCAATAACAATTAAGATAACTACCCAACGCTTCATGTAACGGTTTCCTCCATACGCCAATCGGAAATATGGCGTGATTCAAATATTTACAACGCGCTCATAGTCAACTTCCGGATTCTACTATGCGCAGAATAATAATAAATAAATATGAAGCTGTTATGAAGATATACTGACAATCTTCTGACGCAGGAAACAGACGAGTCGAACATCCCCTTGCCTAAATACTGATTCCAAGATTGCTGATTACGAAGGTTCATAGAGCCCCACAGTTATCTTCACCATCTCTGGCAGATGCCAGGGTACTGCAACCCAAGGTGAATTTTACCGCAACATTGATAAGCAATCCGAGCTTGTGACAACCGTCACAGACTTGAGTGACGTTTTCGACTAATATCAGACCACTTTGGTCTGTAAAATTCTTAGAGTTCCACAACTGCCTTGAAGATGGAGAACTGTTATGTCAGGTTCTGAAGGATCAGAAGTAGTCATTGATCGCAAAGCGCGAATGAAGCTGCCCTACGTGGAGGTTGAGGCGCGCCCCCCCGAAGTTCGGACCCGTGATTTTGAGCCTACCTTTGTCGCGATGACGCCAGAAGAGGCGATGCAAGCAGCCGAACGCTGCATTCATTGTGCGGATCCTGCCCCATGCGTTGAAGCTTGTCCGCTGCACAACGACATCCCCTCGGCGATGTGGCTTATTGAGCAAGGCGATTTCATCGGCGCGGCCGAAATTTATCGGCAGACGAGCACGATGCCAGAAGTCTGCGGGCGCGTTTGCCCGCACGAAGCCTTATGCCAGGGAGCATGCGTTCGCGACAAACGCGGTGAGCCGGTTATTACCGGCGCCCTTGAAGTTTTTGTTACCAGCTACCAGAGGGAGAATGCTCCAACGAAGATACCTGTCGGGAAATCCATTGGCAAGAAGGTTGCCATTGTCGGGTCTGGACCCTCGGGTCTGGCTTGCGCCGAACAGTTGGTCCCCAAGGGATATTCGGTTTCGATCTTCGAGGCTGCACCTGCGCCTGGCGGACTTCTCCTATATGGCATCCCTAATTTCAAACTTGCCAAGAGCGTCGTCGAGGCGGTTGTTAATGATCTAAAAGAAGCCGGCGTGGAGTTCATCCTGAACACCCGCATCGGAAAAGATAAAACGATCGAGGCCCTCTTCGAGGAGGGTTACGAAGCCGTTTACATCAGTGTGGGCACTGGGATCGATGCCACGATGGATGTCCCCGGGGCTGAACTCCCCGGAGTCTACTTGGCGACGGAATTCCTGATCAGGGCGAATGTCGACCCCGATCAACTCCCGGAAGATAAGCGCGGCAAGCTTGAGATTGGGGCAAAAATTGCCGTCATCGGCGGCGGCGACACCGCCTCAGACTGTCTACGCAGCGCATTGAGATTAGGGGCAGATGAGGTAACCTGCCTTTATCGACGCACCGAGGCCGAGATGCCCGGCGGTAAGAAAGACCGCGAACTCGCCAAAGAAGAGGGCGCAGTCTACCGTTTTCTCACCCAACCCATTCGCTACATCGCCGACATGGACGGGAAGGTTTCGGCCGTAGAATGCCTGCAATGCGAGCTCGGCGAACCCGACGACAGCGGACGCCGACGACCCATCCCTATCGAGGGCTCAAACTTCACGGTTCCCGCCGACACAGTCGTACTTGCTCTGGGCTACTGGCCGGATACTTCCATCGGCGAGACAACACCCGACCTTGAAACCCACAACTGGGGTCTTATTGTTGCCGACGCTGAGACCGGGGAGACTTCAAGAGAAGGCGTCTACGCAGGGGGGGATGCCGTGACTGGGCCAGATCTTGTTGTCACCGCTACAGCAGCAGGTCGCCAAGCGGCGCAATCAATTGCCGAGTACTTATCAAAGTAATAAAGGCAGCGAATATTAACTTATAGGAATACGACAGCTTTCGCTATCGTATTCCTTATTTAACTCCCCTTTGAACTAGACATGGAATCGGAGTTTAATAAGGGCGTCGAAGGATCCGGAGAGGCCACGAATAAGCGGTATGGACAAACGGGACGAGCTTACGCTGTTTATTAAAGAAGAGGCGCACCGCCTCGGTTTCACGCTTGTCGGCATTACAACACCCGATCCCCCCTCACATTTCGATGTCTACCAGCGTTGGCTTGATCAGGGCAACCACGGAAGCATGAGCTACCTCTCATCCGAGCGAGCTCTCCATCGACGAGCCGACCCGCGCACAATTCTCCCTGAATGCCAATCTATCCTTGTATGTGGGACGATGTATCTCCCCAAGGACTCCTATGCCAGCACATCAGCTTCACCTGTTCAAATCTCTTCCTATGCCCTGGGAGAGGATTACCACAACGTCTTGAAGGAGCGCCTGGAGAGCCTTGTCAAGATAATCGAGGACCGGGTAAATAAACCGGTGAAACACCGCATCTATACAGACACAGGCCCTTTACTCGAACGCGAGCTTGCCCAAAGAGCGGGCCTGGGTTGGATAGGCAAGAACACCTGTTTGATCCACCCCCAACTGGGCTCATATCTCCTGCTCGCGGAGCTGCTGCTCGATATTCCACTCCAACCCGATCCGGATTTTGCTTTCGATCGTTGTGGGACTTGTACTCGCTGCATCGATGCCTGCCCAACCGGCTGCATCCTTCCGGATCGAACGCTGGATGCCCGGCGCTGCATCTCGTATCTAACAATCGAAGAGAAACAATCGATCGACCACGATCTACGTGCCGCAATCGGGAGCTGGCTCTTCGGTTGTGATATCTGTCAGCAGGTGTGTCCCTGGAATCAACGATTCGCAAAACCTACAGAAGACCCCGCATTTCAACCGCGCCCCTTCCTGAAACAACCGACTATCGCTGATTTTCTCTTGCTCAAACCAGGCGCATGGCGTAAACCACTTAAAGGAAGTCCGCTCGAGAGACCAAGGCGAAAGGGACTGGTTCGCAACGCCATCATCGTCGCCGGCAACGCACGTGATGAATCGGCCACCCCCTTCCTTGCGAAGCTCCTTCGCTCAGATCCTGAACCTGTCGTCCGGGCTCACGCCGCCTGGGCTCTCAGCCAAATTCCAGGCCGCGAAGCACAATCCTGCTTACAGGTCGCCGCTGATCATGAAACCGATTCCATCGTAAAAGGAGAAATCGACCAGGCGTTATCCGCTTCATGAACCGGGTAGATCAAATAATCGGTAAGCCTGTTGCATAACACGAAGAAGCCGTTGAACAAAACCGCCCCCGTTGAAACTACTCCCGGGGGCGGTACGCTATTTCGTTAGGTATTCCGTTTTTGGGATCCAGTCGTCTCCGCCGGCTACTCGACCACCGGAGTGAAGGTTGGCGTTGGTGTGGCAATATTCACTGGCACAAGTATGATCTGCCCGACGCCAATCGAATTTGGATCATCAATTTCATTCAGTTCAGCGATCGCCTCGGCTGTGCTGTTGAATTCCGCTGCGATCGTTTCCAGCGTATCGCCGGGTTGAATCTGATATTCAATTTTCTGGCCGGGGTATAGATTCTCGGGCAGCGGCGTTTTTGTCGGGAGCAGCGATCCCGACTCGGGGATTGTAATTTTTATATTGACGAAGAGTTGATTGGGATCGGTGATGTCATTCAACGCCATCAACAGGACTATCTCTACGCCGAATTTCTCCGCGATCGAGCTTAGCGTATCACCTGGTTCTACGATGTATACAATCGGCCCTGACGGGGTTGGTGTGAGTGTCGGCGCTAACGTGAGCGTGACAGTCGGCGTCGCAGTTGGCGGCCGCGGCGTATGAGTCACGGTTGAAGTCGGCGTCTTCGACGCTAAGAAGCCAGGCAGCGCTGGCGGAGAATCCCCCGTGAACCAGAGAACAACGAAGAAGATACCAACCACAAGCAGAACGATTGCCAACCCACCAAGAATCAGTGGAACTAGCCGCTCTTTCCGCTTTCGATAGGATTCAATTACGTCTGCAGCTTCGCTATCAATCTCGGTCATTATTCACTCTCCTCCCCCATAGCAGGGTGAGGTACTGAAAAGGTTAGCGCCACCATTGTACCTGAAATCCAAGAGCCGGGTTTAAAATGTCCTTTTAGCCCCTTAATCCCAGCTTTGCATGACAAATTGGATTACCTCAGGCAATATGCCCTCCCAAGACTCATCGGAATGGTTGCCGTCTGTAAATAGAAATATATGTTTAATACCTTCCTCGGTTAAATGCTGTACAAACAACTCGATTTTCACCAGAAACGACGGTTCGCCTGCTCCTCCACTAATGAAAATCATCTCTGGTAGAGGGCTGTCCCCGCCAGCGATATTAAAGGGATCATAAGATACCCGTGGGTGGTTGACGTGCAGCGAAGGGCTGAGAGCGGCGACCGTGCTGAAAACATCCGGGTTGCGAAGCCCTATCTCGAGCGCCCAGACACCCCCGCGCGAGACCCCCGCAATTGCCCTGGACTGCGGCTCTGCAAGAGTCCTGAAAGTCTCATCAATGAAAGGAACTAACCCTTCAATCATCTCCTGCTCATAGGAGCCCGGACCGCCATCGGTCTTTGTAAATAGAGGTTCCGGTTGATTTGGCAAGACCAGCAGGGTTGGCGGCCATTTACCGGTGAGGATACCTTCCTCGACAAGATCAATGACCCCCAACGTCTCCCAGTGCTGCTCGTCCTGTGGGTAACCATGTAAGAGATAGAGACTGGGGTATCGCTCATTTGAGTTTGAATAGCATGGCGGAAGGTAAACCGTCAGTCGCACGTCTTTATGGAAGACTGATCCGGGATAGGTCAAAGAACGCACTTCACCTGCTTTTTCCTGGCATTCTCCTTGCGCCGTCGGGCTGGTCCGCGGCCTCGCTGCAGTTCCGGTCAGTGAAATCGGCTCTGCGGGTCGAGTGGCGGTAGCTTTGGGGCTGACCCCATCCCTTACCTTCCCGGGAGATGGGCTGCAGCTCGTTAGGAGGATGCACAGGACCAGCACAAGCAGCGACTTCGACAATCGCCTCATGCTCATCCATCTGCATCCCTTCCTAAGGAAAACTCGCATTGTCCTTAAACCCTCTATTCAATAAGTGCGGGGGGGGACCCTTCCAAACGCTATTATCATACTCCAACCGCAATCGAACTCAACAATTGCCAGCTTTTCCCGCTATGCTGATCTGGCAACACGCGTAAATTCAGACGGTATCACGTTATAATCCTCGCCATGAAATATCACATCTGGACTTCTGGCTGTCAGATGAACGTCGCTGATTCACAGCGAGTGGCTTCAGCCCTCGAGAGACTCGGTTATCAACCAACGTCAAAAGCGGATCAAGCCGACGTAATTATGTTGAACACTTGCGTCGTGCGGCAAAGCGCTGAGGATAAAGCCCACGGCAGGCTCACCTCCTTGCGTCCCCTGAAGGAGAACCGTCCCGACCTCGTTATCAATCTAATGGGTTGCATGGTTGGAGTGATGGACAATCAACAAATGCATGAGAGGTACCCCTTCGTGGATGTCTTCTCCCCGCCCTCCGACCCTGTTCCTCTGATAGATCACCTGCTCAATCTTGAGGGCAAGGAAACCGTAGAAACCGAGACGCAGAGCCGACACGAAATAATGGATGATGAACTTCTCCTCCCGCAGAGAGAACAGGGAAGATTAGTTTCCGCATACATACCTGTTGTCTATGGTTGCTCACACGCTTGTACTTACTGCGTCATCCCCTTCCGACGAGGCGTTGAACGGAGTCGCCCGATCAACGAGATCGTGGTGGAAGTTGAATCCCTCGTCTCACAAGGGGTGCGCGAAGTGACCCTGCTCGGTCAGATCGTAGACCGCTACGGCATGGACATCGAAGGCAGCCCCGGTCTTAGCGATCTGTTCTCTGCACTCCACGAGATCGATGGGTTAAAACGAATACGCTTCCTCACCTCTCACCCTAATTGGATGAATGACGAGCTGATTAAAGCTGTAGCCTCGTTTCCCAAGGTCTGCGAACATATTGAGGTCCCGATTCAATCTGGGGACGACGAAATTCTCGAACGCATGCACCGCGGTTACACCTCCGACGATTACCGTCGCCTCATCAACAGAATCCGGGAGACCATCCCCGGAGTTTCAATCGCCACAGACATCATCGTTGGATTCCCGGGTGAGACAGAATCACAATTCCAGAGATCATATGATCTTTTAGAAGAACTCGCACTAGACGTTGCTCATCTAGCGCGATACTCCCCCCGACCGCAGACGGTGTCTGCGCGGCGCATGCAAGACGACATCTCCGCTGAAGAAAAAATGCGCCGATTTCGGGCGCTGGAGGAGTTGCAGGCGAAAATCGCAGACCGGATAAACGCCCACTTCGTTGGAAACACGGAGGAGGTTCTTGTCGAGGAGAAACATGATGCCCGCTGGAAAGGGCGGACGCGCACAAACAAGCTGGTCTTCTTTGAATCCGAAGCGGATCTCCTCGGTGAGCTCGTCAAAGTGAAAATCGAGTGGGCTGGCCCGTGGAGTATGATCGGTGCGCCAGTGCTAAACGACTGAGATTATGCAAAACCTTACCCACCCGACTTTAGTTACCATTAAGTCGCATATGCGCTCTGCAGCTTATCCATCGCACTTCGAGCCGCTTGATCCCACTTGACCCCCAGGCGAGTGCGCTGTAGCATGCTGGGTAGAAAATAGAATATGGTTTAAAGACTCATTTCATTCGAATGACCGATTCGTAAGGAAGGTATTTGATGAAACGCCCTTTACTCTTTTCTGCAGTATTAATCCTCGGCGCGATCGCCTGCAACCTTCCCGGGGTGGCTTCCACGCCGGATCCTCTCCCTACGTATGCCGCCCAAACGGTTGAGGCCCGGCTGACGGATTCTGCAGGTGAGACGCAGGAACCGCCGCCAACCATCGCCCTTACGCCTCCTCCTGCGACAGCGACCGAACTTTCGGCATCGCCAACGAACACGAATACACCTATTCCCACAACGACAGAAGTGCCCTGTAACCGCGCCGCTTTTGTATCCGATGTAACCATCCCAGACGGGACCGAACTCGCTCAGGGTGAGGCGTTCACAAAGACCTGGCGCTTGCGCAACACCGGGTCTTGCACATGGAACACCAGCTATGCGCTTGTCTTCGACTCCGGCGATGCCATGGGTGGGCCAGCTTCGCAGCAGCTTGTCGCCAGCGTTGCTCCCAATCAGGCGGTAGATATCTCCGTGGACCTCATCGCTCCAAATGAAAGTGGGACCTTCAAGGGCAACTGGAAGCTCCGTTCAGATGGCGGTGTGGTGTTTGGTATCAGCGGTTCTGGGGACGTCGCCTTCTTTGTTGAGATCAAAACACCGGGCGTCGGCGATTCGATTGCCTATGACTTCATCGCCAATTACTGCTCGGCCGAGTGGCGCAGCGCTGCAGGTGTTCTGCCCTGTCCAGGTTCAATATCGGACGACGGTTTCGTCGCTAAAATTGACGAGCCTAAACTGGAAGATGGCACTACTGAAAATGAGCCCGCATTACTCACTTTTCCCCAATGGGCTAACACTGGCGTGATTACGGGCAAATTCCCGGCATTCAACGTCCAGGCAGGAGACAAATTCAAGACCATCATCGGTTGTCTCCACAACAGCCCCAACTGCAACGTGAAATTTCAACTGAATTATCGGGCAGACGGCGGCGATTTGAAGAACATCGATTCATGGACTGAGACCTACAATAATAGTATTCGATTTCTTGAAGTCGACTTAAGTTTCTTGGCCGGAAAATCAGTCGAGTTCGTTCTAGCGGTAACAGCCAATGGTTCACCCGATGATGATGCGGCGTTCTGGCTTTTCCCGCATATTCGACGGTGAAACAGTCTGACCCGAGAACCCATAACGTTAACGCCTGGCTCATGACCAGGCGTTATCTATTGTCCAGCTGGTACTTACGTTGAATAGAACCATTGCAGCAGAACTATAATGCTACAATCATTAAAATGACCTTTTTCCGGAGACCCTATGCCCTCTAAGCCGCGCCTCTTTCTTATAGACGGCCACGCGCTTGCCTACCGAACCTATTTCGCTCTGACCGGTGTGGGCGGAGGGTCGCGCTGGATCACAAAATCAGGCGAACCTACTGCAGGAACCTATGGCTTTACGTCCGTTATGCTCCGCTTGCTTGAGACTGAAACACCAGAATATCTCGCAGTTTCTTTCGATACTGGCAGAACATTTCGAGACGATCTGTACCCGGAGTACAAAGCAACTCGCGAAAAAATGCCCGACGATCTGCGCCTGCAGATCGATCGCATTCGCGAAGTAGTGAACACCTTCGGGATCCCGATTCTTGAGGCCGAGGGATTCGAAGCGGATGACGTCCTCGGCACAGTTGCGCGCCTGGCATCCAACGAGGGAGTAGAGGTCATCATTCTCACCGGCGACCGCGATCTCCTCCAACTCGCTGACGATAATGTCTTCATTCGCTTAGCCGGAAAAAAACTGTCCGAGGCCTTGGATTATGGACCCAAGGAAGTGAGAGCACGTTATAACCTGGAACCATCCCAGCTGGTGGATCATAAAGCCATGGTGGGAGATTCAAGCGACAACATCCCCGGTGTGCGCGGAATCGGCGAGAAAACGTCTGCCAAACTCCTCCAAGAATACAAAGACCTGGATGGAATCTACGAACATCTCGAGGACATCCCGACCCGTTTTCAGTCGAAACTGGAAGAGTACCGGGAGATTGCTTATCTCAGCCGCAAGTTGGGTGAGATCGTCACCGACGTCCCGATTGAATTCAACCTGGATGCTTGCCGGGCTGCTGGATACAACCGTGACGGAGTGGAGAAACTCTTCCGCGAACTGGAGTTCCGCACTCTCATGGACAGAATCCCCGGGGGGACGGAGCCAGGTGAGGCCGGACAACTCAACATGTTCACTTCAAATACAATCGCACCGGTAGATAGCCTTATCCAGACCATTGTGGTTGATTCTCATGAAGCCCTCGCCCGCTTAAAAACCGAACTGCGAACTGCCAAGCAGATCGCCTTCGACACCGAAACCACAAGCACTGACTCCATAACCGCAGACCTTGTGGGCATTTCCCTGGCGTTGAAACCGGAAGAAGGCTATTACCTTCCTATAGGGCATAATCCACTGTACGCCGGCGGTCCGCAGCTTGATCTTGAAGACGTGATCCAGGCGCTGGGCGAATCTCTCACGGATACCAAGATTCCAAAAATAGGACACAACCTTAAATATGATTTCACCATCCTTGCCCGGAATGGATTAATCGTTGAACCTTTGTCGTTCGACACGATGATCGCCGAGTGGCTCTGCGATCCATCCTCTCGCAATCTGGGTCTGAAAAACTTAGCCTGGGTTCGTTTGGGCATACAGATGACGGAGATAAAAGAACTCATCGGCAGCGGCCGTGGGCAGAAATCGATGGCCGACGTTCCCATTGCGGAAGTTGCCCCATATGCTATCGCCGA
>DAOWMX010000159.1 GCA_030642885.1 Anaerolineales bacterium
ATCAGTTCGAGCGCAGGCGATAGAAAGCCGCTTTCGCGGGCTTGGCGCTGAGCAGCATCAGTGTGGTGATGACCACCGCCGAGGTCAGGCACCAGGCACACGTGGCACCGATCACAAAAGGTTCGAGGAACGTGAGGTAGATGGAGAAGAGCGTTCCAAAGAAGGCCATGAGGAAGATCGCGATTTTTGCGAGGTCAGCCAATGGCTCTGAACCCCAACGGTCGATCAGCCAGGCACTGAGGATGGCAATATAGGAGAGCATACCTAGCAGACCAACAGACACGACCCCGAACAGGAATGCGTATTCGCTCTGCTGAACGGTGTTGCAGTCACCGACGGGACCGCACACGGCATCACCGCCGGTTGACTCGATGAAAGCCAGATAACCAGCCACGGCAAGCCCCAGCAGCGCGAGCAGCGGCACTGCCCAGTGCAGCTTTGCTCGTTTTTTAGTCTTTTTCTGGTCTCGCCAGCGAACGGCCATGACGGCGAGACTGGCTATCATTCCAATCAAGATGATTACGGAGAGCGAATTTCCAACGGGGTCCAGTTGAAATTTTTCCCATACAGAAAGATTGTCGGCGGAAAAATCAACCCCGGGTGTAGGTACAGGGTCTACGGCGGTAACTGTCTCGTTCGGATTTACCGAGACCGTTGGTGTTCCCCCAGTCGATGCCTCAGCGGTTGGCTCAAGCTCCTGGAGGGGGACCAGCAATTCGATCGCCTCTTCCAGCCCGAGGATGTCCGGCCATGGGCTGCCGCCTTGCTCGAGCGCTTCATCGACCAATCCCGGGAACAGCTCTGGGATTTCAATCGAACCGACGAGGCTCGTTTCGCCGATGAATAAGTTCGGGACGCCATAGCGAGTCTCGGGGACCTCGAATTGGAGAAGTGCGCTTCCAAACAATTCGCTTCCGAGCGGGGTTGCGGCGTTGATGTACAGGATTTGTAGGGTGTCGCCCATCAACCCCACGATGGGAGGAAGTTCGCTGGTCTCTTCGCCTGGCGGCTCTCCGACAAAAAACCATTCTTCCTGGGTATTGTGCTTCTCGTAGAGCAGAGGGAGATCTTCCTGGATTACTTTATGGCAATGTCCGCAAGACGGAGAATAGAACAAAACCGCTTGAACGACCGGTCCGTCATCCGCCGATGCCGGGGTAGTGATGGGCACGATGATGGCGAGAATGATGAGTATGCGTATCAGACGGTTCATTTCAACTCCTGATCTTTGAGCAAGATGAGCAACATTATACCGCTGGTCTGCGCTGCCAGAGCGACCAAAGCGTGCCCAATCTCTCCTCTAACCTCTGATGAAGCGCCTCTCCCCCATTCGATGTTACATCGTCATCGTTTTCAAAGTTCACGTAGGGCACCTGGATATCCTGGAGGGATAGATATTGCGGATTCCCACTCGAGAAACTCGACCAATCGTCCTCCCGGTAGAGGCGCTCCAGTTTTTCATCTGGCAGCCCATGTTCCAGGATACTGTCCGGTCGTTCGGGGTTGAAGCGGGCGCGGTTTTTCCGCAGCGATTCTTCGTAGGTGACATCGACATATAAGCAGGCCGCCAGGCTTAATATCTCGCGGCTAAGGTGTTTGTATGCCGCTTCATACCCGCCATGCTCGCCGCCGCGCGAAAATTCAAGGACAACGGTGTGGTCTTCAGGCGTGTCCCTCTGCCATTTCTCAAACTCGAGCGAGAGCCGCTCGATAAGCAAATGCCATAGATCTGTGGTCAGGAAATATTCGTCCGCGGTAGTGTGCAGGCGAGGCTGGTGAAAGACCGTCTCCAGGAGATGGTCCTCCTCGAACCACGCCCAGATCATGGGGAAATCATCCAGGATGTGGAGCGGACCAATATGGAAGCGTGCGATTCGTTCCTCCACAGGCGTCGTTTTGAGCGCGTGAATGATCTCGCTTTTGCCGGCTGCAGGCCTGGCGTTGAGGATTAATACTGGGAAAAAGGTCTCTGACATGATATCCAAGCTCCTTATAGGTTATGGGGATTTTCACGACATTCCTCGATGGCGTCAAGTGTACGCTGGGATTATGAGGCGCGGCGCCGTCATGATAGAATGCCCTATTGCACCAAAACAACTCCAATCATCACCATCGAAGATTGGAAACCCCGACTCGAAGATAGATTATAAGATGAGAGTGAGGCGAAATTGTCTGGCTCCCCCGAGTGTATTTTTTGTGAAATTGTTTCTGGGCAATCAGAAGCCAGTATCGTGTTTAGGGACGAACTGGTGACGGTCTTTATGGATATTCACCCTGTTAATCCAGGCCACTTACTCGTCGTTCCCAACCAACATGCATCGGGCATTGACGACGTTCCCGAAGCCGTTTGCGCCAGGATGTTCATCATCGGCCGGCGGATGGCCAGGGCACTGAGGCGATCCGGGTTGCGGTGTGAAGGTGTCAATCTGTATCTTGCCGATGGCGAAGCCGCGGGGCAGGACGTATTTCACAGTCATTTACATGTCATTCCCCGTTTCAGGGGCAATCCCGGAAGTTTTCACCTCAAAGTGGATTTTTCAGCGGCGGCCTCTCGCGAGGATTTGGATGTACAAGCGGAGGCGATACGCAGCTCCCTTGATTCGGCAGGAGCGGGGTCTAGAGTTTGAGTATCTCGATGTGAAGCGTCGATAATTGGAGGTTTTATGGGAAGTATTCAAAACATCTGCGTCTACTGCGGCTCCAGCGATCAAATAAAAGCCGAATATCTCCAGGCGGCGGGCGACATGGGCGTCGCGCTTGTCGAGCGGGGCTTAAGGCTCGTCTACGGGGGAGGCGGTACGGGCATGATGGGAGCGCTCGCCGACGCAGTGCTCGAGAATGGGGGCGAAGTTATTGGCATTATTCCAACGATGTTTGAAACACCTGAGCTTCTCCACACTGGGTTAACCGAGTTGATCGTGGTTGATGATATTAATACGCGTAAGACGCGCATGGCTGAGATGTCCGACGCCTTCGTCGCCCTCCCCGGCGGGTTCGGAACCTTCGATGAGTTATTCGAGATACTCACCTGGTCACAGATCGGCTTGCACAGAAGTCCCATCGGAATACTGAATACGCTGGAATACTTCACCCCGCTTCTGGCCGTTATCGAACATGCTCGGCAAGAGGGTTTCATCTACAATGAGCACATCGAGCTGCTGATAACCGAATCAGATTCACCGACCTTATTAACCCGCATGGAAGCGTTTGAACTCCCTCAAAATCTCGAGAGGTGGGTGCAGCGTCCGGAAGAGCACTAAAAGGGGGGCAGGCGAGATAAACCCCGATATTTCGTAGATCGGACTAAGGATTTTTGGTGATGGCAGACCCCATTCGCATGCTCCATTTCGCCGATAGTCACATCGGCATGGAGAACTACGGGAAGATCGACCCCAATACAGGAACATCGAGCCGCGTGCGAGATTTTCTGGACCGGCTGGATGAAGTCGTGGATTATGCCATCGAACACGGAGCTGATCTTGCGGTGTTCGCCGGGGATGCGTTCAAAGACCGCAGTCCGGACCCCACCCAACAACGGGAATTTGCGCAGCGAATAAAGCGCCTGGCGGACGAGATGCCGACGCTGCTGCTCGTAGGAAACCACGACATGCCGGGCATGATGGTGAAGGCCAACAGCCTCGATATTTTCCGCGCCCTTGATGTCCCCGGGGTGATTGTCGGCTACAAAGACGAGGCACAGGTTGTGCAAACGGCGCACGGTCCCATCTTCCTGGCCTGGATGCCTTACCCAATGCGTAGTCGCTTGATGTCCTGGCGGAAATACCAGGGTAAATCCATAGAGGAGCTGAACCAAGGATTGCGGGCGGAAGTGGCGAATCGCTTGGCGGTGCTGACGGAAGAAGCGGCTGTCCAGGAAATGCCGCGCGTTTTCGTCGGCCATTTCACGATTGAGGCGGCGAAGTTTGGTTCGGAGCGGTCGGTCATGTTGGGGGGCGACCTTCCCATTTTAAAATCCATGGTGGCTGACCCGGTATGGGACTATGTGGCGCTTGGGCATATTCACAAACATCAGGATCTAAACCCTGAGGGTTACCCACCTGTAGTGTATAGCGGGTCGCTCGAACGCATCGATTTCGGGGAAGAGGGCGAAGAGAAAGGGTTTTGTTGGGTTGAGCTCCAGCGCAGCGAGACCACCTGGTCCTTTGTTCCCGTGAACGCCCGACCGTTTCGCACCGTTAGCATCGACGTCCGCACGGAGGAGGACCCGACCACAGTGGTTGTCGATGCCCTGGAACGAGCGGAAACCGAAGGCGCTGTTATTCGTCTGCAAGTTCAATTGCGCGCCGATCAGATCCCGGGTCTGCGAGAAAGAGAGATCGAAGGAGCGCTGGAAGATACGGCGAGTTTCATAGTTGCGCGCGAAATTGAAGACGAGGCAAGAGCCCGGCTCGGAGATCTGTCGCCGGAAACACTCGCGCCTCTCGAGTTGGTCGAGCGTTATTTTGAGAGCCGTGACGTTGATCCTGAAAGATTAAAAGCGCTTCTGGCGAAGGCCGGAGAGCTGCTTGAATGATTTGCCTATCCAATGATCCCTGTTGAATTAGAGCTCCGCAACTTCCTCGCTTATCGCGATCCAGCTCCCTTGAACTTTCAAGGGATCCATGTTGCCTGTTTGGCTGGCGAAAACGGTGCGGGGAAATCCTCTTTGCTTGATGCCATCACCTGGGCGTTATGGGGTAAGGCACGCAGCAACAGCCCGGATGATCTAATCCATCAAGGCCAGACTGAAATGCGCGTGGCGTTGACCTTTATGCAGGGCGATGATCGCTTTCGCGTCATCCGCCAGCGGAAGACCGGAAAGCGCGGCAGTTCTCTGCTGGAATTCCAGGCGTGGAATTCGGAGGTTGACGGTTGGCAAGGGATAGCAGAAGCAACGATCCGTGAAACTCAATCGAAGATCGACGCCCTGATTCGGCTTGACTATGAAACCTTCGTGAATTCGGCATTTCTCCTTCAAGGGCGGGCTGATGAGTTCACCACAAAAACTCCGGCGCAGCGCAAACAGGTCTTAGCGAATATCCTGGGCTTGTCAGTGTGGGATAAGTATGAGGAAAAAGCCAAGCAGCAGATATCCTCGACGCGGGCGGAGATCGAGCGTCTCGACGGGCGTTTAGAGGAGATAGAACGAGAACTTGCCCAACGCGAGGACTACGAACTGGAGATGAAATCCTCCGAACTCATGGCGAACGAGAAAGCTGCAGAGCTGGATGCGGCGGAGAAAGAATGGGCAAGCTTGGAGGGGACCCGCTCTGAACTGGTGGCTCTCCAGCGCCAAATCGACGACCTCACGCGGCGAATTACCTCCCGAGAGCGCGAACTCGCTGAAGCGCAGATCGAACTCAAAGAGGCTGACGCTCAAGCCGATCAAGTTGCGGTTACGGGCGCGCTGGATGATGTCCGGAAAGCACTCGCGCAGCTTGAACCACATCAGGTCCGGTTGAAAAAATTGGATGCTG
>DAOWMX010000272.1 GCA_030642885.1 Anaerolineales bacterium
CATGAAGCCTCGCCTCGGAGCTCACGAACCAATTATCGCTGTCTCCGAGTTGGATCCGGAAGCTATCAAAGCTTTAACCCAACAGGGCTATGTCTATGCAGTCCTTTCGAACTCCAGAGAGCCGTGAGTGTGTTCTGTTCAAAGTCAGCCGGTGGCGCTTCCTGATTGATTACCCAACCCTCGTCTAACCATTACCTTCGCATCCCTTCATTATGGGGCAATATATAATAACGAGCTGGTTCGATCGAGATCCGCCTTGACTAGACGCGGTGTTTCTTGTCCCCGGGTGCCTGCCTCAGAGGCTACATCAATTCGATCGAATTCCTGATCAAGCGTCATTCTTAGGGGCGATCCTGTCGACTATGGCTCAGAACCCAAGAAGATACCCTCCACCGGGGCAAAGGATCTGTCGGTGGAGCCGTGCAAGCGCACGCTCCAGCCGTCTTGAGCTAGTGACAGTGACGACATCTCCAAAGCGATCTCTTAGACGGAACTATCTCAGAAGATCATCTCACAGTTTACGACCACCATGGAGGGTTACCCATTCATTTCGTCGATCGCCTCGGTTGAGGAAGAAGGGGTGCGGCGACGTGATGGGTAAGTTTTTGGCCTTTCGACAGAAGGGAAAAGAACTTATAGCGGGTTGATGAAGATAGGATAGCAGGGGCCGAGGGGCATCTTGCGACGTTGAGCGGCACCAGGGCCTGCTCGGCATTAAACGTCTTGACTGACCAAGGGTTGCGGGTGCCAGGACTCTCAGCCGCTCCCGTTGATCGATACTCGTCCTCGCCCTATGATACAATCCAACTCGCCCAACGTTAGCTCAATTGGCAGAGCAGGGGCCTTTTAAGCCCAAGGTCACAGGTTCGATCCCTGTACGGCGCACAACAAAGTCCCGCATAAAATGTGGGATCTTTGCTTTTTTCATAACGTTTTTCATCACATTTGGATAAAATTTTTTCTCCATAGTTATTCATGATAGAATTGTTTTAATTGACAAATTTAGTAACCCATTAGGCTGGAAGAAAATCTACTCACGGCCCAATCTATCCACAACCTTCGGAGGGAAAATGACTTTAAAAGAATATAAGCCCGGGACTGCGTTCAACGGTGTAGTCGGACGTACGTTCGACCAATCCGAGCCGGCCTGGCCGGCGCCGAAGCGCGCGAAAGATGGCGCACCGAACGTATTATTCATCGTCCTGGACGATACTGGTTTTGGGCAGCTTGGCTGTTACGGCAGCCCGATCGAGACGCCGAATCTTGACGGTCTGGCCGCGAATGGCTTGCGCTACAACAATATGCACACGACGGCGCTATGTTCGCCGACACGGACGTGCATTCTCACCGGTCGTAACCACCATTCCAACCATATGGCGGCGATCACGGAGACCTCAACCGGGTATCCGGGATACGATGGGAATATCCCCCATGAGAACGGTTTTCTTTCGGAAATGCTCTTGCAGTACGGCTACAACACGTATGCTATTGGGAAGTGGCACCTGACCCCAGCCGATCAAATTTCAGCCGCTGGACCCTATGACCGCTGGCCCTTAGGCCGTGGCTTCGAACGTTATTATGGTTTTCTAGGCGGGGATACGCATCAATATTATCCCGATCTAACCTACGACAATCATCGAGTGGAACCGGCGAAGACGCCGGAGGAGGGCTACCACCTAACAGAAGATTTGGTTGATCAGGCGGTCGGTTTCATCGCAGATTCGAAACAGGTTGCACCAAACAAACCCTTCTTCATGTACTTTTGCACCGGTGCCATGCATGCACCTCACCACGTACCGAAGGAATGGGCGGATAAGTACAAAGGGAAGTTTGACGATGGCTGGGAAGCATTCCGAGATAAAGTATTTAAAGAGCAGAAAAAACTGGGTATTGCTCCCAAAGATGCTGAACTTTCCCGACACGATCCGGATGTAAAACCCTGGGAAGATTGCACCGCTGAGGAGAAGAAGCTCTATGCCCGCATGATGGAGGTGTACGCTGGATTTTTAACGCATACCGATCATCATATCGGACGTCTTCTCGACTTCTTGAAGGAAATTGGTGAATTTGAGAATACGCTCATCATGGTGATATCGGATAATGGCGCGAGCTCGGAGGGTGGACCTGACGGATCGGTCAACGAAAATCAATTCTTCAACTTTGTGCCCGAATCACTTGAAGAAAACTTGGCCGCTTTAGATGATCTGGGGGGGCCAAAATATTTCAACCATTATCCCTGGGGCTGGACCTGGGCGGGGAATACGCCTTTCCGCCGCTGGAAGCGAGAAACGTATCGCGGCGGCATCAGCGATCCGTTCATCGTCCACTTCCCAGAAATGATTAAGGCAAAAGGTGAAGTGCGGACGCAGTACACCCATGCGATCGACATGGTTCCAACGGTGTTAGATTTGCTGGGGCTTGAGCCTGTTGAATCAGTCGGAGGTGTTACTCAATCGCCAATTGAAGGAGCGAGTTTCACCGATTCGTTCGGGGATGGGAAAGCACCCTCTAAGCACACCGTGCAGTACTTTGAGATGCTGGGGCATCGTTCGATCTACCGCGACGGCTGGCGTGCCGTCTGCCCATGGCCTGGAACTTCGTTCACCGAATCAGGGCGGACATTTGGTACCCCTATCTCTGCGGAGATGCTGACCGAGCTGGATGCGACCGGCTGGGAGCTCTATCATGTCGAGAAGGACTTCGCCGAGAATCACAACATCGCTGATGAAAATCGCGCCAAATTGATCGAGATGATTGGTCAATGGTACGTGGAGGCGGGAAAGTACAACGTGCTTCCTGTTGACGGGCGCGGACAGCAGCGCTTCGCGGAGGAACGACCACAAATCGCCGTCGCACGGACAAGCTACACCTACTATCCGGGTACACAGGAAGTGCCGGGGAACGCTGCAGCTAATATCATCAATCGACCGCACAGCATCACTGCAGATGTCGATTACAAGACGGGTGACGAAGGTGTTTTGATCTCACAGGGTGGAATCGATGGTGGGTACACCTTTTACGTGAAGGATGGGAAGCTGCAGTACATCTACAATTATGTAGCTCGCACCCTGTACCATGCGGAATCCACCGAAACGATCCCCGAAGGCCGATTGAAACTTCGCTTTGAGTTTGAGGTGACCGGGAAACCCGACGTACTCAAAGGAATTGGTGCAGCAGGTCTGGGGCAGCTCTATATCAACGATAAGTTAGTTGGTCAGACCGAGATCGCTGTCACCAATCCCATCATGCTTGGATTGGCGAGCGGCGTGGCAATTGGCGCAGACCCCGGTTCGCCGGTTACGATGGATGCCTATGATGCACCATTTGAGTACTCCGGAAAGCTGTACACGGTAACGATGGATGTGAGTGGGGAGTTGATCC
>DAOWMX010000005.1 GCA_030642885.1 Anaerolineales bacterium
GGTCGACCCCGATCTCAATCGGGCGGTCAAACGCGATCGTTGCAAAATGCCCATCACCACAACCTACATCGAGAGTCGGTGACGGGAGATCCAGGCCTTCGTAGTAGCTGGCTTCAATCGCACGGAGAAGTGCCCGGAAGTACGGTAGATCACGCAGATGCAGCCAAAAATAGTCTTTCGTCATGTACTTTTGAGTTTCACACTTTCGAAATTAATTCGGCATAGATGGTTTCATACTTTGCCGATACAACTTCGCTTGAGTATTGAGCCATGACGCTGACACGGTCGCGTCTATAATCCGCAGGATTCCTGAGGATCTGGAGAAGGGCAGCGGCCAGCTCTTCCGCATCCCCAGGATGGAATGTTAAACCCATACCCGTTGCCGTAGTAGGCTGCCGGACTCCGGGGAGGTCGCTGGCCACAACCGGGGTTCCCGAGAGCATCGATTCCACCTGAACCATCCCGAAACTCTCCGTGCTGTTTAAGCTGGGGAGCACCGTAACATCGCACATCTTAAAGAAAGCCGCAAACTCACTCTGCTCGAGATTTCCTAAGAAAGCCCAATGGTCACCAAGCGCCTCAATCTGTGGGAGAAGGCGGAGGCGGTATGCTTCCTCGCCCAATACATTTTCATGCTGACCAACATAAAGAACGCGGGCGCTCGGCATTTCTTTAAGAACGATCGGCATCGCCTGGGCGAGCACCTCGGCACCTTTCTCTGTTGCCAAACGTGCGGCCATGCCAATTACAGGATGCCCTTGGACAATATTGAAGCGTTCGCGCATGGATTGGACGACGAGTGGATCCGGTTCGGGCATTTCGATCGGAGGCGGTATAACTTCAACCTTATCGAGCCTTTTATTTAGAATCGACGATTCTTCCGCATAATCCCGCGAGTTAACAACGATCACATTCGCGGTTTTTGTCGAAATCTTATTCGCCAAATTTGAGACCCAATTTGCGACCGTGTTTAAAGGTGAGGAGGGCAGCAGGAGATCGCAATGATAGGTCATCACTACGGGCACGCCAAAGGCGCGCCCAAGAAGCGAAAGAGGAGCGGCTTCGAGCTGCGGGACATGCAAGTGAAGGATGTTATGCTTAGGGATCAAACGCACAGCTTGGTAGAGGAAAGTTGGCATGATCGGTCCCTTGCTGACAAAAAAAGAAACGGGCACCCGCCTGATATCCACACCCTCCATTTTTTCAAGCGGTTGAAGAGATTGCTCATATTGCGAAGTCAAGACCGTCACCTGGTGCCCGTGAGAAACAAGCATTCGCGCCAGGCGTTCCGTGTATATCGTCAGACCGGAAAAATGAGGGCGATAGTAATAAAGTGTGGTTAAAATGCGCATATCAACCCGCTTGTTGGGCCGAGCCAGTGGAGAGCCACTTGCGAATATCCCGGTACAACCCCGAAATCGTCTCTCCTTCATTCATTAAAGCAATGAAACCGAAGAGAGATCCTAATGAATAAACCATTCCATGAATGGTGAGCGAGATGGCCAGAGCCTCCGCTGTTGGAACACCAAACACAGATAGCGCCAATACTCCTGCTGCCTCAAACACGCCGAAATAACCCGGCACTGATGGGATGGCTCCACCAAGCAATGTTATCGTTAACATGAAGAACGCCCAGATCCATTCCGCCTCGGGGATAAGAGCTTTCATGATCAGCCAATACTCCACCCCGGCGAGAGTCCACGTGAGCAACATCCAACCAAGGCTCGTGAAAAACAAGCGTGGATCTTGAAGCGCCTGCAAGCCTTGCTGTGCGCGTTCCCAAGTCGGCATCCAACGCTTTTCACCTCCAGGAAGCCGGCTGACAACGCTTTCTATCCAATCAGGTTTGCGGACCAGAAGCCAAAGGACGGCAATAATTACAGACAGGACAACAGCGATGGATAATCCAGTGCGTGGTGCGTTTGGAAAGCCGGCGACATGAGGAAGCAGTGCAAAAAGCAAACCTAAGGCAATCGCGAGATCAAACAACCGTTCAACAAGGATTGAGGAGAGGACTGATAATATCGATCCTCCTGGATGCCGACCCAGTAGAACTGCCCGCCCCACCTCACCCAGGCGCCACGGGAGAACGTTGTTTAGGAGATAGCCTTCATTAAGCGCGGCAAGTACACGACCGAAGCCATACTTGTTATTCAATATTGTTTTCCATGCCGCCGTACGCGCCAACATGGAAGCAAGGTAAACAACGACCGCGAGAAGTAAGAAGCGCGCATCCATCCGTTTTAACGCCGCGAGAAGCGGTTCCCAGCCAGCCCAGCGTAGGACCAGGTACAGCGCTACAGCGCTGATGAGTATTCCCAGTAGGAGGCCAAGAAATCTGCGCGAGTTTTGTGACATCGACATCAGGCGAGGATTATACCCCGTTGATGATGCGGGCACCGTTTTTCGTACATGCAAACCACGCTTGGGCCATTTCGTCCATCTTCAAGCATCCACTCCTTCCAAGTGATCGGAGAACGACCTTCTCATTATGATTCTCTGGCAGAATGTTATTCAAGATGGGAATACAGCCTCCAGCAAGTCATCTGTGCTTCGTGCTTGCGCGTCTTTTCGCAGCCATGCTAAGAACTCGATATTCCCCTTCGGGCCTCGCAAAGGCGAACAAATGAGCCCCTGAGGCGCAAGCGAGAGCTTAATGGCAAAATCCAGGACTCGCTGGGTTACATCGCGATGCACAGCGGGATCGCGAACAACCCCACCCTTTCCGACTCGATCTGGCCCAGCTTCAAACTGCGGTTTGATTAAAGCGATCACATCCCCCTCTGGCTCCAACCATCCAACGACAACCGGGAGCAGCTTCCGGAGTGAGATAAAGGAAACATCTATCGTTACAAGATGGACACGCTCAGGAAGTGCTTCCAAATAACGAGCGTTCGTCTTCTCCATCACCACAACACGGGCGTCGTTCCGTAATTTCCAATGCAGCAGCCCCTTCCCCACGTCGATCGTATACACACGCGCGGCCCCGTGTTGCAGGAGACAATCGGTGAACCCTCCGGTGGAAGCACCGACATCGGCACACAGTCGACCCTCCACGGTCACCGCAAATGTCTCCATAGCTGCTTGTAATTTCTCTCCTCCGCGTGAGACAAATCGTGGTCCGGAGGCTACCTCGATCAACATCCCCGGTTCTGCCTTTTGAGATGCTTTATGAATCAACTGTCCCTCTACTCGAACGAGTCCAGCCATGATCAATTTTTGCGCCGTGGAACGGCTTTCGGCGAGACCACGGTCAACGAGAAGAAGATCGATGCGTTTCTTGCTGGACATAATCCCGATTGTACTTCAATCCGCACGTTCAACCCATTTTCAGGATGGGCACATCATGTGATCCGTGTGACCCCTCTCTTGCCCCCTCCTGAGGTTCCTGCTATCATGCGGCCCATGCTCAAAAATCTATTGAAGGCCATGCGGCCCAAGCAATGGGTCAAGAACGGCATAATATTCACGGCACTTGTTTTCGATCAGCAATTATTAAACCTATCGTCCTTCCTAAGAACCTTTGGAGGGTTTTTAATATTCTGTTTGGGAGCAAGTGCGGTCTATCTCATCAATGACCTCGCTGACCTCGAACAAGACCGGCAGCACCCTGTGAAGCGAACACGCCCGCTCGCCTCAGGAAAACTCTCAAAGAAGGTCGCGACAGTTGCCGCGATTCTCTTCTCGGTCACAGCCCTCGGTCTCGGATTCTGGCTCGAAATCAAGTTCGGTCTCATCCTCCTTACTTATATGGTTTTGAACTTGTTATATTCTTTCTACCTCAAACACATCCCTATCATCGATGTCCTTACCATCGCCGCCGGCTTTGTCCTCCGTGTAGCGGCCGGAGTAGTGCTCATCACGGTTCAGCGATTTTCCCCTTGGATGTATGTATGTGTTACTTTGCTCTCACTTTTCATGGGTTTGGGGAAGAGGCGCGCAGAGATGGTTCTATTAGCGGACGATGCGAATTCTCATCGACGCGTGTTGGATGGCTACACTCTCTCGTTCATCGATCACCTGCTTTCGATTGTCTCTAGTACAACGATTCTCGCATACTGTCTCTATACCTTCTCCGCAGAGAATCTCCCTGGTAATCACTTAATGATGTTGACGATCCCCTTTGTAATCTATGGGATCTTCCGCTATCTATTTCTTATCCATGTTAAAGCTGAAGGTGGCGCACCGGAAGAACTCCTTCTTTCTGATAAACCACTCATGGTAACGGTTGTACTCTGGGGTTTAACCGCCGTTACCATCTTATACACCTCCCTATGACCCTGGCCAGCGCTTCTGGCAAAGCTATACTCTTCGGAGAACATGCGGTCGTTTACGGCCAACCCGCAATAGCTGTCCCTCTTTCCCACCTCCGTACAACCGTTCAAGTCGAAAGCCTCGATCCAGGAACTACGGGTGTTCTCCTCGACGCACCCGACATTAACCAGTCTTATTGGCTGCACGAAGCGGCCGGGGACGATCCATTGGCATCCGCAGTGCGCCTTACGCTTGATGAGCTCGGTGTGGAAGCGCCTGTAGATATCCATCTGACGATCCAATCACAACTCCCCATTGCTTCGGGGCTCGGATCAAGCGCGGCCGCCTCGGTCGCCGTCATCCGTGCTTTGAGCGCCCACCTGGCGAAACCACTCGAAGTTGAAACGGTCTCCAAGATCGCTTACACAATCGAGTGCATCCATCACGGCACACCATCCGGGATCGACAACACCGTAGTCGCCTACGAAAAACCGGTCTACTTCATTCGCGAACACAAACCAGAGCTCATCCCCATTTCCACGTCACTCAATCTGATTATTGGGGACACAGGCGTGGCGATGAGAACCACCATACCGGTGAACCTGCTGTGTGAGCGCTGGGAAAAAGACCCGGGGACATACGGGGGATGGTTCGAAGAGATTGGCGAAATCGTAATAAAAGCCCGTACAATGTTAGAAACGGGCTCTATCGATTCTTTGGGTGATCTGATGGATCAAAACCAGACGTTGCTGGAAGATATGGGTCTTAGTTCTTTTGAACTTCAACGTCTCATCAGAGCAGCTCGCAAGGCAGGCGCTTTAGGCGCCAAACTTTCTGGTGCAGGAATGGGCGGCATCATGCTCGCACTTGTTGAGCCGGATACCGCGAAAATCGTTGAAACCGCTCTTAAAAAAGCCGGAGCAAAACAGGTTTTCATTACAGAGGTGGACTGATGATTTTCCTCAAGCTTGGCGGCTCACTGATCACAGAGAAATCACAGACCGAAACCGCTCGCCTGGAGGTGATTGACAGGTTGGCCACTGAGATCCAGGATGTTCGCCGGGAGAACCCAGAATTAACGATCCTTCTCGGACACGGTTCTGGGTCTTTTGGCCACCATGCTGCCGCGAAATTCGGCACCCACCACGGCGCATCGACAACTGAGGATTGGAAAGGGGTCGCCGCGGTCTGGAAAGCAGCTAATAAGCTGCACCGGTTCGTTATGGATTCACTGCTGGCGGCTGGTCTGCCGGTCATCTCTTTCCCGCCTTCTGCTTCTGCTCTCGCACAGGACGGTGAGTTGATAAGCCTCTCAATTCAACCTATTCAACTAGCGTTATCAAAAGGTTTGATCCCCGTAACCCATGGAGACGTAGTGTTCGATGAAACCAGAGGAGCAACGATCGCTTCGACTGAAGCCATCTTTTCCTATTTAACCGAGACAATAAAACCCAGCCGTATCTTGCTTACAGGTCTTACTCCCGGTGTATACGACCGTTCCGGGGAGATCCTGCCCTCAATCTCCCAGGCCGAATTTGCCGAACTCGTTTTCGCAGATGATGAGCCACTGGATGTTACCGGCGGTATGAAAATGAAAGTCAAATACGCGCTGGCGTTCTCAAAGCAATTTCCGGGCGTTGAAGTTCGCATCTTTTCTGGCGAGGTTCCCGGCCACCTACGAGATGTACTCCTCGGCTCACCGAAGGGGACTCTAATCACGCATTAACAGCCTTATCCGTCATCAGAGCAATCCGTCGCTACAATTCAGGTGGGAAAACACGTCCACTTCAGGGAAGGACGTAACTTGATATCCATAACCGATTGCTCTAGACTCCGACCAATAACTTAATAAATATACAATTCATGAGGAGGTCGAGAATGAGTGAACGCAAAAAGGTCACGCTGCGAACATTGTTTAAAAAGGTTGAGGATGGCGTGCCAATCACAATGCTGACGTGCTACGACTACCCGACCGCCCACTTCCAGGAGCAGGCAGAAGTCGACATGATTCTAGTTGGAGATAGCCTGGGCATGACCATGCTGGGCTATGATTCAACGTTGCCGGTGACCATGAACGACATGATTCGGCATACGCAGGCAGTCCGGCGCGGTTCACCTAATGGCTGGTTGATCGGCGATATGCCCTATATGAGCTATCAACCGAGTGTGGAGACGGCCATACGCAGCGCTGGCAGGTTCATGGCAGAAGCCAGCTGTGATGCCATCAAGCTTGAGGGAGGAGCCGAGATCGTCCCGCAGATTAAGGGCATCCTGGCTGCTGGGATCCCGGTGATGGGACACCTGGGTTTGACTCCACAGAGCGTAAGTGCTTTAGGCGGTTTTCGTGTCCAGGGGAAAGGCGCTGTACAGGCGAAGAAGATCATGGACGACGCCAAAGCACTTGAGGAAGCGGGCGTCTTTGCCATCCTATTTGAGATGATCCCGAATCGTCTGAGCACTTTGATCACCGAGCGCATGGAGACATGCTTTAATATCAGCCTGGGCTCAGGTCCCGATGCTCATGGGCAATTGCTAATTTACCATGATATGTTCGGCCTCTATCCGAAATTCAAGCCGCGGATGGCGAAGGTCTACGCTGATGCCGGGAAAATCATCACCGATGGCTTGAAAGAGTATGTTGACGAAGTGAAAAACAAAACCTTCCCTCAGCCAGAAAATTGGTTTGGGATCACCGACGAAGAGTATGACGAGTTGATGAAACTAATCAAGGGCTAATCTAGAGAATGTACGCTTAGAAAAGGAGTAAATTCTATGACCGAAGATATTCGTGCTCTCTTGCAGATACCCACTTCGCGCCTGGATGCTATAAACCATCTCCTTGCAGACCCCGACATGAAGATTATCAACGATTTCTTAGATGTGGTTGCGAAATACGGCACCCCAGAGGAAATCAATGCAAAAGCCGAAGCCGCACGGCAGATGCCCGTCTTGCGCGAGAAGGTCGCAAAAATCCACCCTGATTACTTGAAAGATTTGGACTGGCTTCAAGAACAGCGCGAAAAAGGCGCTTTCATCAGCATCGACGAATATCGCAAGAAAGTTCTCGGCGAGCGTGCCGAGAAGATGTCATTCAATGATGATTTCGCTGTCACCCTCGAGATCAGCGCCTGTCAGTACTTCCCATATGTGATTCTAGCTGCGAAACGGGCAATCGCGGAAGGCTTAATGATGCCCGGCCGGTTCATCCGCGTGCGTCAAATGAAGGAGCAGGAAGAAGATGGTGATCTTCCGGCTTTCGCAGCCGCCATGCAGATCATCGGCGCCAGCTACGTGGAGACCCTCGACACCAAGGGCACCGACGGATCTAACATCCATCTAGGCGGTCCCGAGACCATCACGGGGTATTTCGGTGGAGTGGGGCAGCCGAATGAGTATGCTTTGAAATGGTTGGATGAATTCCTCTACTATTACACCAACTACGGCATCCGGCAGGTCTTGAACGTAAATCCTGGAACGGTCCTTCTCGGGTACCTTCTCCATAGACTCGGGGTTGACAATGAGTTCAAGATCTCGGTCTACATGGGGAACGACAATCCGTACGCAGCGTTCTGGACGCTTATCGGCGCCAAGCTCTTCAGTCGAGAGGATGGGACCTCGCCGTTGATCGGTTTCAATTGGAGCAACTCCATCAACAATGAGACGATGGAAATCACGGCCCAATTCAGGAAGGATCTGGGATTTGAGGATGTGGTTCGATACGAACACCATATTGTTGAGACCTATAAAAGCATCGTCCGTCAGCCTTACAACAGGCGCGATGAGTTGATCGAGATCGCCGATCATGTCGCCAATATATCCGCTAAGCACGAGGGAGCTGATCCCGAAATAGACGTAGAGCGAGAACATCCAAGTGATATATTGGATTACTTCCGCGACAAAGATGAAATCATCGAAGCGGGGGATTGGGACCATCTAACCTTGAATTTCAGCGACAAGCTCGACTCCCTAAACAAGACCGCCTGGGCGCTGACCGAGAATGGACTCTCCTTCATCGCCGCTAAACATCTTCACGCGAAATAGCGATCCTTCATTGCCGGCACGTGGAAATGCCGGCCCAGTAACTAGCTTTTGGGTTAGACAAGAAAGGATCCAACGATAAGAAACTATGGATCCAATGGATAAGCCCATTACAGACAAAGATATCTGGGGAAGCACAGCAGTTTTCGCCATCATTGGCATTCTGCTGCTGCTTCCCCTGCTTTTTGTTTACCCAGATGTGGATTTCTTTCAATCGCCGCGGGCAGTCATAGCTGCCTCGGGGATATTTTGGGGCGTTTTGAGTGTAATCGCCTTCAGGGCATTCTGGGAGCTTTACTACCAGCACTTCTACCCCGGCTGGGTTCGTCCCCTCGCTCCGCTAAACATCTTCCTATACGCTGCATTCGGCTTGGTTTTGTGGTTCCTGGCCAATCGGTTCAATACAGTCCCTGTATTGGTATTCATTCTTCTAGGGGGGATCGAGGGCCTCTTGGAACACATAATTGGGGTTTATAGCCTGCGAATACTCGAAAAAGTACCCGTATTCAACGCGCTTAATCCTGGTCCAGTGTTCGTTTTCTCCTTCTTCGAGTACATCGTATATTGGACAATCGTAGCCTGGCTTGCGGTAGCACTGATCAAGTTCATACCCGGCGTGTTCTAACCTCACAAAAAAAGTAGCAAATGGCCAATCGGCGGCGATGGTTTCTCCTGCCGCCGCATGAAATTTAGGTGAGCAAGATTACAAATAGCAGGAACCCGATAGGGCAATGCTTGCCCTCAACCGACCGGTAGTTGTCCCCCTCAGTAAGAGACGCAGCATGCTGCGTCTCTACAATGCTTCCGGTCGCAGGCGCAGCCTGCGCTTTGAGGTTTGCGCTAGGGAACAATTAGACCAATGAAGATGCTATTTTTACTTTTTTCCCCCTAAATCCCCCAAAGTGGGACTGTGGGGGGCTTATCATCCCCAGCTCGCCCGCACTGAGCCCTTCGGCTCCAAATCTTTTCGCTCAGGATAAACCAAGTCGAAGTGTCGAGGGACCACTCCCCTCGCGGAGCACTCAGGGCGGAGCATGGAGCACACCCCCCGGATCAAACATCAAGCTCTCAGATCACGCCAACCATGCTAACCCGAGTAGATGTAATCATCGTTATCGCGGACTCTTTTTCCCATTGAAACGCAATTCGGAGTAGATTGAACAGAGCCCATGTGTGGCAGTTCGACCCTCTTAGAAGAGTACGGATAGCCATTCGGAAGGGGGTGCGGGGGACGATGAAATGGTCCCCTGCAGCCCCCATGGGGGGCGAACGGGGGGAAAGAAAAATTGCAGCAACTCTCGGCACCAACATCATCGCTGGCGTTGTGAACAATTCGTATGTTCTTCACCCCTCAATAACTAAAACCGAAAATCTCCCGGAGATCCATCTTCCGGGAGATTGTTTTCTAAGCCCTATATGACTTACAGCATTATGATTATTGCGGCGGCGCTTCCAAGATGGGGACACCAGAGGCGTCACCCGTGAGCGTTACAGCCCAACTCCAAACCCAGCCATCCTTGCCCTCATCGATCCGTCGGATGTACCACCAGGTCCCATTTGTCTCGTTCTCATAACGCCCTTCAACGAATGCCCGCTGTTCCTCTAAAAAGAAATCGAGACTGTCGTAACTCTCATCCGGCCCAAAACGGACATAAGCGTTGTAATCCGCCGTGACCACAGGCTGGCCAGGCGTGGGGGTTACGGTCATTGCAGGAGTTGGACTCTCAAGGGGTGGCGTCGGAGAGGGTGTGACGGGTGTCGGTAGTGGAGTCTGAAAAGTCGCCTGCTGAGTCTGCTCGGCATCCGCATACGCTGTGGCGATCACCGCCTCGCTAGACCGTGTGGAGGACGCTCCAGTCCGAGCCCTACACGCGCCCACCAATATTGCCAGAGCTACCAAAAGTGCTCCAATGACATACCGTTTCAACATATCTGTTAGATTCTCCTGACAACCTCTACGCACCAGCTGGCATAAGAGTTGCATACTATTATTAATCCGGATGAGTATACCGCAGACGAGCCATTCCTAACCATCTTATCGAAATTCAAGAAAAAATGAGGTTTTCCGATTGGTACATCTTTCCTCTCTACGTCTTCACCTGCGTCGTGCTATGATGCTCTTATATGGCGAGTACATCAAATGTAACCGCCGCTGCTCGCTCACGCCAAGAAGAGGTTGAAGTGCCTCCTGAAGAGACAATTGCGCAGCCGGTAGCGGAACAAGATACTGAATATCTGGCCGCATTGGAACGCCTAGAGCGCGCACAGGAACGTATGCTCTCGGCAGCTATTGCGTTCTGTGATGGGTTAATCAGCGCCGGTCAATTGCGCGCCGTTCGAGAACTCCTACGTGAACAAGAGAACAAAATCGACGCCATGGGAGGCATTCAAGCTTCCCCATTCATCGAGGAGGTTCACGATGACTCGGCTCCTCCACCACAGGAGACGAAGAGTTCAGCCCCCGTGATTGAAGAGAGTGTTGCTCAAGCAATCACAGAAGAACCCTCTATAGAAGATATCGACGACCCGGAACTCCGCCGTCGGTTAGAAACACTTGATGGTAAGATCGCTCGCCTGGAACAGGATTTTCAACAAGGGCGGATTAATGCCTCTCAATATCGGGCTATTTACCGCCACTACATGGGGCAGCGTGAAGTCGCTCTGCGCATGCGCCAGACCTATCCAGACAGCAACCGCTGGGAGATGGTCCTGGAAGAAGGTAAAACCCGCTTCCTGCTGCAATTGAATGAAGCTGCCTGCTACAGCGTTGGTCTGTATAACATTAAATCCAAGGAACGCATCTTCGTCGATGGTGAAATGCCAGAATCAGCGGAGGATGCAATGGCGCTTTTGGGAACCTTCAGCACAAGCGATGACGAATCCCCTGATGGAAGGCTTTTCGCTACGACATCCGACAGCGGCGAAACATTACTCCTCATCCCGGGCGCTTTCACCGTCAGCCTGGCTGTTTTCTCACAAGATCCGCCATCATGGCAAGTGCGCGCGCTTCATGAAGTGCACCGCAACTTCGAGGCTGCCAACCGGCCAGCGCTCCTGCGTGATGAAACAGAAAATCTTATCTTCCCTGATCTCAGTCGATTTATTAAAAACTGATTGACACTCACTTCTTTATTGATTGAACCAGCGCTTCTCTAGAATATTCTCATCATGAATAACAATCCAATCCAAGTGGGCGGAGTATTCGTTTCATCACAGGGATTTCTCGCGGAGTTTATCCTGAGTGGAACCGAAGGGCTCGAAATGACAAGCTGGAAATAATCTTTCCCGATCATGTCATGTCAAACGCCTGCAAGGGGTGCCTGCCCTGCGAAGCCCCCCGTTCCGCTCTGCGCCCCTCGCGGAGCATCCAGTAGGGGCGAAGCGGAGAGGGGTTTGGGGGGCGAAGTCCCCGACCGAAGGGAGTGGGGAGCGAAGTCGAACGGGTTCAGCATGACAGGTTCTTACTTGATATCATTCTGATGAGAACAAAAAAGGAGAACCCAGGACGAGCTTACTCCCCGGGTTCTCCTTGCATCTGTGGCTGTCTATCGTTAGAAAGATGCTCACTGTTCTTCTAGAGCCAGTCTCTGGCTCCGAATCAATTGCCCAATCGAGCTGTTCGCCAGATGGAGCATCTGCTGCAAAGAATCAGTCGTGAAGGGTTCTCGCTCGGCTGTACCTTGAATTTCAATGAGTTCCCCTTGTTCATTCATGACGATATTGACATCTGCTTCAGCGGCCGAATCCTCAGCATAATCAAGATCTACAATTGGAATGCCATCCAGCAGCCCGATGCTAACCGCCGCGACCGGCGATTTAAATATACCTCCGACGGGATCGCCTGCCGTACTCAGGCTGTTCAGCGCTATAGCCAGAGCGACATACCCTCCCGTAACTGCCGCGGTTCGGGTACCGCCATCAGCCTGCAGCACATCACAATCGACAATGCAGGTGATGGGCGGAAGTTCTTCTAAGTTAAAACCTGCACGAAGGCTTCGCCCGATCATGCGGCGGATCTCCTGGCTGCGGGCTCTTGGCTTGCCGACTTCGCGCGCGGTCCGCTCTTGAGTTGCACGCGGGAGCATGGCGTATTCAGCGGTGATCCACCCTCCCTGTGCATCGCGGGCCTTCATCCACTTGGGAACCCCTTTTTCAATTGTCACGTTGCATAGCACACGCGTATCCCCCAATTCAAGAAGCACCGATCCCTCCGGGTAATCGATATAGCCCGGCGTGATCGAGATCGGTCGCAGTTCATCTACCGCGCGTCCTCCATGTCGAACGATCGTCGTCATTTACGTTTCTCCAAAAATAATCCTGTCATTTTTAAGAGCTAATCCTTAAAGTGAGAAGGAGCCATCAACCCAACTCAATATATCGATCCACCCTGCCCTCGATAACATCCATGCTGCTCTTCCAGAATGCCGGGCTGCGCAGGTCGATGTCGAATCGTGCCGCTAGATCTGCGGCGTTCCCCACGCCGGTATTACGCAGGAGACTCTCATAATCTGGGATGAAATCCTCACCCCGCTCCTGGTAAAGGGCAAATAAACCCAAGCCGAAGAGCTGTCCAAATGCATAAGGGAAGTTATAGAACGATAGCGAGGGGCTGTAGTAATGCGGTTTCCACGCCCACATGTACGGATGTCGATATCGCTCATCAAGCCCATCGCCGTACGTTTCCGCCTGGCAGCGGAGCATGATCTCGCAGAAATCGTCCGCAGAGAGTTCGGCATCTGCGCGTCTCTCGAAGACCTCGGACTCAAAAAGGTACCGGGAGTAGATATCGACGATCACCCCTGCAGCCCCGACGAGGGAGGTCTCCAGGATTGAGAACTCTTCTTCCGAGCTTTGAGCCTGCGCTAATGCTGACTCGCTTATAAGCGTCTCATTGAAAATCGATGCAGTCTCTGCGAGGGTCATAGGAGTGATGCGCTGCAGTTCCGCTAGACCCCACTGACATTCGTTGTGAAATGCATGGCCGAGTTCGTGCGCAAGCGTAGAAAGTTGGTCCAATGAACCGTCATAATTGGCAAGGATGCGCGATTCTTCAACAAGTGGGATATCCATACAGAAGGCGCCCCCTCGTTTTCCTTTTCGAGGTTCAGCATCAATCCAATGCTGGTCAAAAGCCTTCTGAGTGAATTCTGCCATCCGCGGGCTGAAGCTGCCGAAGTTATCAACAATAAAAATTGTTGCATCCTCGAAGGTGAAGCGCCGCTCAGATCCCCCGACTGGAGCTTCCAGATCCCACCATGCAAGCGCCTCTTTTCCCAATCGTTTCGCTTTCGCTTTAAAGTAACGGCGGAAAGTTGGGAAGGATTCCTTCATCACGCCCAGCATTGCCTGCAACGTCTCACGGTCGATCCTGCCTTGATCCAACACCTCATGGAGAGCATCTTCTCTCCCACGCCGTTGGTTGAGCGTGATCACCGTGCCTTTTACACCATTCATACAGGCTGCCAGAGGCTCGCGCATGCTCTGCCATGCTTTGATCTCGGCCTCGAAGGCTCTTCGCCGGGTTTGTTCATCAGGATCATAACTACGTATGTTCTGCAGCTCGGCAATCGGAATTTCCTCGATAACCCCTTCGCGCTCGAAGGGCACGCTGATCTGCGAAGTAACCGTCCCCTGCAGCTTCTGCCAGGCGCTCCCACCACTCAATGAAAGCTCCGAAGCCAGCGCTTCTTCTTCATCTGACATGAGATATTTGCTTTGTTCTACCGTTTCCTGGAGGAAGAAAGCGTGGTCCTGCACAACGGGGTTGGCAGCAATGAGACCACCGAGATCGACTCCCTGTTTGACCACTTCCCCAAGCCAACCTTTAAAGAGGACTTCCTGCTTGTGTATTTGAACAGTGATCCTCTCAAGTTCTGATTCTTTACGTTTCGCCAGCGTATTGAAAGAATCCGTTGAAATATATCCGTATAAAAACGCTCCTATCGTTCCTGCCAAAGCGAGAATATCATTCGTCATTTGAAGAACTTCTGAGACAAGCATCGCAGTCTGCTCAATCGATGATGGGATTTCCCCATCCCGGGAGATTTTTTCCTTATCGAGGAATCGATCGAGCTTCTTGATACGTGTGCTCAGATCCTTAACAGCACCATCCAACTCGCTTGATTCGAGGCTCGGGTAGATGTTGCTCAATTCCCAGTGTGGCATGATTCCGAGATCTTTCCCTGACGGCATTTATTTCTCCTTATTATTAATTCGGTGGTGCAGCCGATTCAAGATTGAGTTGCGGCCTTCACAGACCAATTAACCGATGAACTTATCGGTTGGTGGCACGAGAATAGATTACCTATGCCTTATATAGGCCTTAATGATTGACTATGCGCAACTTTGCAGAAGGAGGACTACTAAGCTTCCCGCAAAATCCCTTAGATTGACGCGGCTAGTCTTTGTCCGAAAACTTGAAGGAGACCTTGATCTTCGCTCGGTACGTAACGACTTTGCCATTTTCAATTTGCATATCGAGATCGGTAACTTCCGCGATCCGCAAATCCCGTAAAGAGGCACCAGCTCTCTCCACTGCCGCTGCCGCTGCCTTCTCCCAGGATTCGTCGCTCGTCCCAACAAGTTCAATAACTTTATAAACGCTATCGGTCATGGCATTCTCCCTTCATGTTCTCACAGTTTAGAATATCCGGCGCCAAATGGCAATTCGCCTTGGAAATAGTAGTCCAACTTTCAGAGGCGATTCATCAAATTAACGATCGTTGTTTACGCCATCAGCGCGGGTTCCGCTTGGGCGATGAGCCAGCGCATCACAGCTATCAGAGTCTGGAGGAAACGGATAAAACAGCAGGATTTTCGTCCGCTTCTCATTTCTTGAATCTACGGAACCCCTACCTGCCGGACGCCCTTCCTTCTTTCCAGTGCTTGATAGCCTCCCGATGCTCGGGGTAGTGCCAGAATGTATTCGCAGCTACCATCTCCCAAAGCGGTGAGCTCGAACGCCAGGCGAGTGAATCCGCTCGCATAAGCAAATTTTCCGGAATCGCTTCGACTGCCAGCACAACCTCATCTGCGATATGATCGAAATCAGCCAGTACTTCCTTCAGTTCTCGCTCGCGGTTCTCTTCGAAGGTTTGCTCATTCCAGCGGTCGAGATCATCCCATGTCATCCCCGGGGGAAGCTGCTGTGGCACGTCCCCTCTTTCTACGACATCCAACCACTCGACCAACCGCTTTTCCCAGACGACGATGTGGGCAACATGATCTTTTACAGACCAGCCATTCTCCTCTATTGGAAACAACATCTCGTTTTCAGAGATATTTCCTAAAAGAGCCGTGAGCTTATTACGCTCATCGCGAATCCTTTGGATCAGGCCTTGCTTGTCTTCAGGTGCGTCCATTCCTAACCCTCATTAGGAGTCTTGCAAGATGACGATTCGATGACTGCGAGCTCAGTGAGCCTGCCCGAAGTTATTTTATGGGCTTCGATGAGTTCAGCGGATACCGGTGTCAATGGCGATATCTAAATACGCAACTTCATTAGGTCGGATTTCAACCTGCATCGGTAAGCCTTTTGCAAAGTCAATTCCCGAATGGTTGATATCGACGACATAAGTCCCCGCTGGTAATGCGATCTCATAATAACCGGCAGCGTCAATCGAGGCACGTGCAATTTCCTTGCGCCCCCTTTGATCGAAGATCACTATCTCCCTGGCGGCGTACATCTCAGGGTTCGGCGTTGGTTCCGGCGCACCCTCTCGAATCGCCGGCTGAAGGGGACCGATTGAAACATGGCCCTTTAATAGTCCCTCAGGAGCTGGCGCGACCTGGCATGCGAAAAGTAGGACTAAAAGCGAGATGAAAAAGGTTCGTTTAAACATAGGGTCGCCTCTCCCCTCGTTTATCCGATGCATCTGATGAAGGGCGCTTCTCTTTTCTAAGATCTTGAAGTTAATCTGTCAAATAACCAAGTCTGAGTCGTGCTTGATTGTCTAAAGCATTCCTGCTCACATTCCGCTATCCATGACCCCGCAGTCATCATCGCCGAATTCTATCTCGATTGTGGAATGGGCGAAGGCAAGTTCACGCACAAGTTCAAGTATTTCCTTACGGAGGCAAAGAACTTGTTCTTTCGAGACATCCTCGTCCACAACGATATGTGACGTGAGAACATGATGTTCGCCATCTAGAGACCAAACATGGGTGTGGTGAGTCGAGCAGACATGCTCCATCTCGTTTAATCGCTCATCGATTGCGGCTACGTCTACATTATCCGGTACAGCCTGAAGGAACAACGCCAGAGTCTCTTTCATGTTTTTCAAGACATTGTAGAGGATATAGATGGTGATGAGGATGGATAAAAGCGGGTCGAGAATATATAAGTCCGTAAATAATAGAACGATACTTACAACGAGAACCGCAACCCAGCCCAGGACATCCTCGATCAGATGCCAGGCGATGGCGCGGGCGTTGAGCGATTTCTCCCCTCTCAGTCGAAGCGCCGCAAGCCCATTGACGGCGACTCCCAAGATTGCGAAAAGGATCATCCCCTGCGCGTTGGTTTGCTGAGGCGCCCACAAACGAGGGATTGCTTCAGTAAGGATGAAGATCGACCCGACAATCATTACAACTGTGCTGATAACAGCTCCAAGCAATGAGAAACGCCTGTAGCCATAAGAGAATTGCGGATCTCCATCACGCTGCGCAACGCGATCCAAATACCATGCTAGCCCGAGAGAGAGACTGTCTCCGAAATCATGAACTGCATCCGAAAGGATGGCGACACTGTTCGTCATTAACCCGCCAGCTACCTCAAGCAATGTAAATGCAAAGTTAAGGAAAAAAGCAGTTCGCAGATTCGCTTCAGTCCCTCTGTGGTGTACGTGATTATGAGTCATTTTTCCGATTCTAACGTAGATATGCAAGATTATCATTCAATGCGAGCAAGGCACGGATATCTTGCAGCACGCTCAAGGTGAGGTCCTATTTGCTCTGGAAGCCTGTCAGTATCCAAATTAACAATGGCTATGCGCAATTCTTTCTTCTGTAGGAAGGATTTATTATAACGGCGAGTTATAAATCTGCTTTAAATGATCACGTTTCGTGTTGAGCTAGATACTCCTGATACTGTTTCCAACCAGGGCACCAGGTAGTATGCCAGCGCCAGATCTTGCTCACCAGAGAATTGGGGTTTTTCTCCGACTTATCCCTCAATGGGCACTGCGCGCAATTTGGAATTTCCTTTGCATTCTCCGTCATAATTGTTTGTCCTCTGTCAACCGATGAAGTGAGTTTTCGAGTCAACAATAAGTAAATCCGCTTTAATCCCCATGCCCTTTTGTAAAAGCTTTCCACGTCATCACGATTGGCAACATGCCCATGATGAAGAGCGTCGTATTCAATGCTGCATTAAACGCGACGTTAAAATAGAGCGTGATGCTCATATCCACGACATACCATAACAGCAATCCCACAACCATGGCATCACGCGCCCAGCGCTCCTGCCGGTAAAACGGGTAGCGGACGATGAAAACCATGAACACGCCCCAGCCGGCGACGGTCGCACCTAAAACGCCATAGATCCACTGCATGAAGAGGGCGCTTGCGTGTGGGACTGGACCATCTCCCCAGAATACCGGATTGACGCGGTCGTTCATCAAATCGAAGATAGGGGTCGTATTCAATAGCGCCATCGCCAATCCGAACAAGACGATGATCCAACTCACGACAAGCAGCCAACGCTGCCAGAAGTCAAAATATTTCATTATAAAATCCCCTTTCGTCCAACCTGGAAAGCAAGAGACAATTTGTATCCCCATTGCACGGGAAAGAATGGTTCAATCTAACGACTTTCATTATTGCTTTGTAGTCTTCCTCTTGCTGAAACGCAAGCCAGACCAGGTTTTATCAATAACGCTGATCTTGAAATCCACTAGACCGGAGGCAAGGCCAATCTTCCGCACGATATTTTGGGTGAGATCGCTTTCCACGCCAGAGGACTTCTTCGGCCAGATGATCCACAACCCCGCCGAATCACCAAAATCAACCATCTTACGCATTCCTTTCTCGAGTTCCGCATGAGAACGAACAAACCAAAGCGTTAGATCGCCAATGGACTGTAAACCAGACTTTAAGACCGCTCCCTCCGGCAGTTCACCCAGGGTCTCTTGGATTCCATTTGGGGCATTAACCAGAGCAACAACATCGTTTTCTTTGATGCCAAGCTTCTTTGGCAGCGGTGTCCCGGAGTAACCGGCCATAACCGAAGCAGGGACAACCGGATCGGTTGGAGGGGATTCGATCGCCTCTCGGAGCGGGTCATCCATCTGATCCCACTGTGTGTAACAAGCATCGGGCAGCAATTCCTTGATGCCTTTGACCTTTTCTAATTCCCCTCCGATAAAAACCAACGGCACATTTCTGGTCGCTTTATGTATGCGAATTCCCATCGCGAAATCCCTTCCCTGCGATGGTAAACGATCAAGATCGATCACAAATACCGCAGGGGGATCCTGCCGCATTTGACGCAAACTATCCTGATCAAGAAGCGAGAACTCCACCCTGTATCCCGCCTTCTTTAAGAATCCTACTTTCTCCTCGGCCTCGGATTCCTTCCAATGGATCAATCGAACGCGGTGCATACATAACTCCCGATGAGAGCCGCGGCGTAAGCTTCTACCATGGCATTAAACCAGCACGATTCTTGAACGATGATGAGGAGCCTGGATAGATTTTTTCTTCACGCGACTATCGGCTTATGCTACTTCGTAATGCAAATCTACGCGGGATGAGTACGCCATAGCGATTTAAGTTCAATAATACATCAAGCCTTGCACAAACTCGCCAGATTCTCGGGTCCGATTCGTTGAGTAGTGAGGCAGACAACCATCAATCCGAATCACACTTGAATGCCTTAAACACGAAGGAATATCCCTCAGCGTAAAGGGGAGACTTGGTTAGCACATCTATCCTTGAAAAACCAGCATTCTTTAGAATACTCAAGAATTCGTCCTTCCAGTACCAACGGATAGACAGATCGTCGGTGATGCAGTCTGTTAGCCGCTCCTGATCATAGAACTCATATCGGTATGTGCCGCGCTTAACTTGCGTTGGAATATCAATCTCAAATCGTTCAAGAACGATACTGCGCTTACCGTCTGGACGAACTACATCCCTGGTGACATGATAGTCGTTACGCTTCTGTGCGACGATACTATCCCAAGGAACAAAAATGTCCGCGAGTAAGAAACCATCATCTGAGAGATGGTCAAGGACACACCCCAGAGAATTCAAAGCATTTTCAGATGAAGTGAGTAGTTGGAAGGATCCGCTAGCTACAAAGATGGCATCGTATTTCGTTGGAAGAGAAAAGTTCTCCATTAATTGATTATGGTATTCGATTCCCTTGCTATTGAGCTTGGTGACCTTTCTCTTTAAGACATCAAGCATATCTTGCGAGGAATCTAATCCATGAATCGTGACACCGGATTCTGCAATAGGCATGAGCAATCTGCCTGTGCCACAAGCCAGTTCGAGAACCTGTCCGTCAAAGTCACTGAAAAACTCTGAGTAGTAGTCTATATCACGCGTAAGTTCTTTTAGCCAATCGTCATACCACTCAGCTATTAACTTCGTGTAATGCTGACCCACCTTTCTACTCCTTTCAAAGTTACATTCGGACATTCTGCATAGATTCTGTTGCTCGCCCGACGATAGAATACATTAAAAACGGTAAGTCTATTTGGTCTTCCTCCACATTTCGGGGGTATTCAAGCAGGCTTTCGTTGCCCTCCTCCGCCCGGAGCTGCACCTCCGGGCTCAGTTCTTATCTAACCTCCCGCAGGTTTTGAACCTGCGGGAGGTTTAACACGTGCTACTCGCAGCACGGGCTACGCCTGCGACCGGGAGCAGAGCTGCCTGATCCCACATATTGTAGAAGCAATATAACCAGGCGCTGGATAGATCAATTGTTGGCTATTGATGTCTCATTCGGAGTATCACGAGTAATAGTTTGGTCCTCAAACTCTAAATTCTACATCTGATGTATTTAAGTTATTCGCCCGCCTCAATCCCGTGGACCAAACATATCTTCTGGCATCTGCACAGCTACAACCTCACCTTGCGCGCGAATCTTCCCTTCAGCGGAAAGTGTTGACTCGACAATAACTTTACGCCCCTTAATCTCCATCACCTTTCCCCGAATTTCCAAGGGGACGCCAAGGGGCGTCGGACGGAGATAATTGACATGTAGCGAGGCTGTCACGAAACGCAGCGGGGGATCCGTGTCCATCTCACGCCCCGCTGCTCGGTAAGCGGCGGCAGAAGCGGTTCCCGTCGAATGGCAATCGATCAGCGAAGCTATCAATCCACCATACACATACCCTGGAATCGCGATGTGGCTGGGACGCGGAGTGTATCGGGCCACAGTTTCATCGCCATCCCAATAGCTCTTGATTTGAAGTCCATCTTCATTAAGACGACCGCATCCGTAGCAATAGCTTAAGTCGTCGGGGTAGTTATCCTGAAATGCTTCCTTAGCCATGAAATAAAACCTCCTATGCAAATCTTTCAATCATTTTCAGTTATGAAAAGTAGTCTTTTGTATATGGGTGAACTTCCGGCGAATTAATAAGCTCGGCGAGGTCCCACCACCGGAACTCAGTATGCTGCTCAGGGGGCAGATTCGCCAGGGGAGACTCAAGGAGAAATTTATACGCCAGGACGACAAAGTGGGTTCCATAACCCGCTTCCGCAGCAAAATTATCCTCATAGAAATGCTCGAATACACCTACAAACTCCGCGGCGGATGCCATGGATTCCACACCCAGTTCTTCCCTTATGATGCGGTGAAGCGCCTGGTCGAGTCGTTCACCTTTGCGAATCCTGCCACCAGGCACAAACCATTTCCCTTTTGCCGGTTGGTTACGGCGGCATCCAAGGAATATCCTGCCTTGTGAATTTTGCAGGATGAGGTCAATCGAAACGAGAGGAGCGTGTTTTACTACCAGGGCGAACACCTGGGCGTCGAGTTCAATGGGGTCAGACATGGCCCCTAAGTTTAATATGACGGGCACAAACCGCCAAGCATCTGGAGCAAGATCAGAGGCAGGTAAAACAAGAGGACAATTCTGTTTTCGGTGATATTCCCTGAGTTAATTAGTTTTCTCGGTCGCTTTTACCCCCCACCTTCTTCCGGAAAGATTAGATGAACGCCCGAGGAGGAGGCGGTGAAGACCTTACCGCCTAAGCTATAAACACCTTCAGGGCATCTGCCTTGTTTCAGAGCTTGTCTGATTTCTCCTGCCAGAAAGGCTCGATCGTCAATTCGAGTCTGATCAAGATTCTCGAACTCACAATGAACAGCCGTTGGAAATTGCCCGGAATTTTCCACCAGGAAATCAATCGCGTTGTGATCGGCGATGATGCGCAGGATATGTAAGGGATCAAAATCAGCCGCGTAAGGCGGTGGCAAGAATTTCGCTCGAGAGATAAAGTCGGATTCCATGACCGCCTGTAATGGAAGCCCCTCCGGGTTTTCATATTCCAGGAGAAGTTGAACTCCTATCGGCTTTGTGGGCCAAACGCTATATGGGAGAGCGAAAATATTACTCAGAGAAGGGATGATGTCATCTCTCCCCACCCGCTTCAAAAGACTTCGCAAATATTCGTCATTCTTTCTGGCGTTCCAAACAATATGACGCGGTTCTATCTGATCTAGATGTGGATGGGTGTAGAAATGGTTGTAAGTCACCGCTCCATGGTCAAATCCCCAGGCGATTGCCTCCCCCAACTTATCCTCCCATGTCGGGAAGCTTGGGTTCGCGTAGAGCTTATCCCCCAGAGTCGCGAATAGGGCTAATTGAAATCCGAAATCTGGGTGCGCCTGTGAGAACTCCCACATAACTCCGATCCCGCTGCCTGGATCAGGGTCTCCACCCTCGGTCAGCGTGAGCTGGTTGTTATAAAAAAGGTCATCCATTGTGATAATCAGAGGGCGACGACCCTCTGGAACACGAAGGTCTCCTTCCAGCCAACTTTCCAGAGAAACCAGACTATAGCCGCTATCATAGAGACTCTGAAGATGAGCCTGCAAATCTGGAAGCCTGGTCTTCATCGCCGTGGAAAACTTTGCGGTTTCCGGAGAGAATTGGTGATAATTAAGGATTGGGAGGCGCGGCTCCTCCTCCCAAACTGTCGCCACCAAGTGGCCCCACGCTGCAGGAGTTCCATCGTCAGAAGACAGGTTGTTTGCCTGATCCGACTTTTCGTTATTGCTGGAACCCGTACCCGATTGGGATTCCGTGATGTCCGCACTCGATGGTGGCTCCGCCGTCAGTTCTGGGGTTATAACTTCTAATGGAACGACTTTTGTCTCAGCGGGGATATCGACGCTTGATGGAACTTGTTGTTCGACAGGTGTCGCACAGGATAGAATCAAAACGAGCGGCGCCAGCCCGATCAGCTTAAAAATCCTTGCTCTCATTGTCGTGGACCACTCGGCCTCAGCGCCGAAAATATCTCAAAATAGGCAGCCATACGCTCCCAATCCATGCTAACATCCCGAATTATTCATCAACCCCTCTTCGCCCAAATACTTTCCAGGGAAGGTCTAAAGGAAGCGGATGATCAGTGGTACTGCGATCGCGGTAAGCGCCAGGGTTCCAATTATGCCGCTGAATAGCAGGTATCGGGCATCATAATTCGACATAAGTGAAGGGTCGAAATACTTCTCCACATCATTGTCGCTATACATCTTGACCAATCCATCAAGCAGCAATTGACGGGTCCGCTTGCCGAGATTCAATGCTGAAATTGCGATCGTGTTCATCAAGATCGTCATGATGATGAA
>DAOWMX010000088.1 GCA_030642885.1 Anaerolineales bacterium
CAGCAATTTGCGAGCGCGCGGGTACAACAAGCGCGCCGCCCCGGTCATTTTCACCCTATGACTGGAGCGATCGAACAGCTCTACACCGAGGGCTTGCTCAAGCGCCTTGATGTGATGGCTGACCGTCGGCTGCGAGATATGCAATTTCTGCGCAGCCTCCGAGAAACTTAGATTCTCGGCGACCGATAGGAAGACCTGCAATCTGGTCAAGTCGATCATTCAATCCTTCCCTCCTCAGGGTCGGCAAGTATGACATGAATTATACCCTCCGCACAACCTCCTAATTATGTACTGAATTTGTGACAGGACAAACAATATGAGTATTTTTACTTGACAACTTCATCTGATTTATTGTAGAATATGGAACCGGTTCCATTTACTTAAGGAATCAAGGTTTTTTCGATGCCAGCGACGATCCGTGATGTGGCCAAGAAGGCCGGTGTTGGGCTGGGGACAGTCTCACGTGTCCTCAACCAGAGCCCCCAGGTAAGTGATCGCACGCGCCAACGGGTGCAGGACGTGATCGACGAATTGGATTACAGTCCTAACCCCATCGCCCGCCGGCTGTCGCTCGGAAAGACCCACACAATTGCCGTCATCATCCCCTTCTTCACCCGCCCCGCAGCTGTTGAACGTTTGCGGGGCATCACTTATTCGATATCCGGTACAGAATATGACTTAATCGTCGCTAATATCGAGACCCCAGAACGTCGGATCGCAGCCTTCAGAGAACTTGCTCGCCGGGAACGGGTGGATGGGGTCCTGATTATCTCACTGCCGTTTTCGGAAAAGGATGCAGAACTCTTCATAAAATCCGGCATACCCCTCGTCTTTATCGATGTTAACGATCCCTTACTCCATGATTTCAATCGCATCGTTGTAGACGATATCGAGGGCGGGCGGAAAGCCGTGCAGCACCTCCTCGATCTCGGGCACACGAACATCGGATACATCAGCGATGTACTTGAAGACCCGTTCCCCTTCTCAGCCAGCCGTGCACGCTTCAATGGGTATCGTCAGGCGCTAGAAGCTGCGGGAATCAGTCCCTGCCCAGAATTGCATCGGCATGGAGAGCATAGTCGTTCTGATGCGAAGATCATTACAGCAGAGATGCTGCGGATGCCAGATAGACCGACAGCGATTTTCGCCGCCAGCGACACTCAGGCAATTGGCGTGTTGGAGACCGTACGCGAGGCAGGCCTTCGCATCCCTGAGGATTTATCCGTCATTGGATACGATGATGTAGAAATCGCTGATCACCTGGGCTTAACGACTGTGCGCCAGCTCTTAGTTGAATCTGGGGAGAAAGGCGTTAGACTATTATTGGAAGTAATGCAGGATCCGTTGAGGGAAGCCGAATGTGAAACCCTTCCTACAGAGCTCATTATTCGCAACACAACGGCTCCACCCGGTTGAATTCTGTTTTTTAGAGGATTCTTCGCTGGCAGAAGGCAAGCCAGGGGTTAACCTGGGCGGAAAGTACCCCCAAGTTATCCCTTGGTTTTTCAGGGGACGCTTAGATCGCCACCCAAGAGAGGAGGAACAATCTAGAGGACGAGAAACCATTCACTAACTAGAACGAAGAAGCATTCGGAACCATTATCTTGGAGGAAAAGAAAGATGAAGAAAAAATATTTATTACTGAGTCTCCTTATTATGACGTCGCTAATCCTAACCGCCTGCGGCGGAGCAGCCGACGACCTCTCAGGTGAGGTTGTAACGATCTTCAGCGCCTGCGGTGAGGAACAATGCACCGTTTTCGAGCAGAACTTCGTCGGCTTCGAAGAGCGCACCGGCATCGACGTCGTGGTTGAGGGGTCTGGGGACTTCGAAACGCTGGCAATCGTGCGAGCCGAGGCCGGGGACTCCTATGACATCCTTAACTTCCCACAACCGGGCTTGATGGCCAGCATGGCTAAGGACGGATTCTTGATTGATATAGGCGAGTTCATCACGGATGAAGAAATGAGCGCGGCTTATTCGCAATCCTGGATCGATCTGGGCTCCGTTGATGGAAAAGTATACGGTGTATGGCATGGCGCAGATGTCAAGAGTCTGGTCTGGTATCCAAAGGCCGAATTTGACGCAGCCGGTTACAAAGTACCTGTAACCTGGGACGAGATGATGGCTCTCTCCGACCAGATGGTTGCCGACGGCAACATACCGTGGTGCATCGGCATCGAGAGCGGTGGCGCCACAGGCTGGCCGGGAACGGACTGGATCGAGGACATCATGCTCCGAACCGCCTCACCCGAGAAATATGATGAGTGGACGCGCGGTGAGCTCAAGTTCGATTCCCCCGAGGTTAGAAACGCGTTCGACGTCTTGTCCAGCATCTGGTTCAACGAGGACTACGTCCTGGGTGGCACGACCAGCATCCTGACCACCTTCTTCGGTGATTCACCGTTGCCGCTCTTCGATGATCCGCCAAGCTGCTACATGCACCGCCAGGCGAGCTTCATCCCCAACTTCTTCCCTGAGGGCTACGAAATGGGAGTTGATGTCGATTACTTCTATCTTCCCCCAATCGGCGATGACTTTGGTAAGCCAGTGCTTGGCTCCGGCAACCTGATCAGCATGGGCAATGACACCCCAGCCGTTCGCGAGGTTGTGAAATTCATGCTCACACCTGAATCCATCGAGGCAGAAGTTAAAGCAGGAAACGCCCTCGCTGCGATGAACGGTGTACCTCTCGATTGGTATCCCGACGCAACCAAAGCGGGTTTTGCTGAAATTCTTGCCAATGCAGACACCTTCCGCTTCGATGGTTCAGACCTGATGCCCGGTGAGGTGGGCGCAGGCAGCTTCTGGACCGGGATGGTCGACTATGTGAATGGCGATGACCTTGGAACCATACTTCAAGCGATTGACGCCAGCTGGCCTGAGTGATAAGTTGATCGTGCTGTATAGAGAGTAGTATAAGTACTTGAGGACAAGCAGGACAGCCTTCCACGGGCTGTCCTGCTCTCTTCTAGATATTCAAGGAGGGACAATATGGAAGAAGCAGCTCAACACGAAGAGCAGCCCAGCAAAGCTGCTAGCATCTTCACGACGGGTCCCTTGCGCATCATTGCCTCATTAATTGTTCCTGTGGTTGCCTTCTTGGTGCTGCGCTGGAGTTTTATCTTCATGCGCGACACTGATGCGAACAAACTGCTCATCGGTTTAGTCGCGCTATTCATCGGCGTGGGTGCAGTCTGGGCCCTTTACCTCATCACAGATAACCTAGTGTCGCTGCTCCCTCAAAGAATAGGGGATACCGTGCGACCCTTCGTATTCGTGGGACCTGCGCTCACGATCTTGTGCATATACTTGGTTTATCCCTTGGTCAGAACGATTTATCTCAGCTTCTTCGACGCTCGGTCGGAAAACTTTGTCGGCATAGAGAATTACATCTTCGCTCTCACCAGCCCAGATATGTTGATTGCATTTCGAAACAATTTGTTATGGCTGGTATTTGTGACCGGGTTTGTCGTTTCGCTGGGATTGGTCATCGCGGTAATGGTAGATCGTATTGGCAGGTGGGAACCTGTCGCAAAATCGATCATCTTCCTCCCTATGGCTATCTCCGCTGTGGGGGCCAGTGTGATCTGGAAGTTCATCTACAGCTTTCAACCATCGCCACGACCGCAGATCGGTCTGCTAAACTCAATCGTCACAGCCCTCGGCGGCGAACCGCAGGGTTGGCTGATCCTTAAGCCCTGGAATAATTTCTTCCTAATCATCATCATGATCTGGATCCTGACCGGTTTCGCTATGGTGGTTATCTCGGCGGCTGTGAAAGGTGTGCCAGCAGAACTGCTGGAAGCAGCTCGCATCGACGGCGCGAGCGAAGTTAGGATCTTCTTCGGTGTCATCATTCCCTACATACGGGGAACGCTCATAACCATTGCAACAACGGTTTTGATCATGGTGCTTAAAATCTTTGATATCGTGTATGTGATGACAAGCGGGCAGAACGACACTGAAGTGATCGCCAACCGGATGTTTCGCGAGGTCTTCGTCTTTCGAAACTTCGGACGCGGCAGCGCATTAGCAATACTCCTGCTGATAGCCGTCATTCCAGCGATGATCTACAACGTTCGCAACATACGTGAGACCAGGAGTTAACCCGATGAATATGACACCTCAAACACGGCGAAGGCACTCGAGAAGTTGGGTAAACCGCCTCCTGTCAGACATCCCTCTTCGACTCACCATTATCATCATCGCCTTCATCTGGACGCTCCCCACAGTTGGGCTGCTGATTAGTTCGTTAAGACCGCAGAACGATATTCAATCGTCGGGTTGGTGGACCGTATTTGAGCACCCCTTTGAGGCCACTCAGTGGACGCTCGCAAATTACCAGAGAGTTCTAACAACGGACGCAATGGGAGACGCCTTCCTCAACAGCCTGCTCGTTACCATCCCTTCCGTGGTCATTCCAATAACCATTGCCGCTTTTGCCGCGTATGCCTTCGCGTGGATGGAATTCCCCGGTAAAGCTTTTCTTTTCGCAGTCGTTGTCGGCTTAATGGTTGTACCTTTGCAAATGTCCTTGATCCCTTTGCTACGCCTATATACCCAATTGGACCTGAACGGGACTTTCTTGGGGATTTGGCTGGCACACACAGGTTTCGGGCTGCCACTGGCGGTTTTTTTATTGTATGGCTATATCTCCTCCCTACCGGAGGAGATCATCGAATCAGCCCGAGTGGATGGCGCCTCACCGATGATGACATTCACCCGATTGGTCCTGCCCCTCTCGGTACCGGCCATCGCCTCCTTCGCCATCTTCCAATTCTTGTGGGTGTGGAACGACCTTCTTGTGGCTCTCGTTTTTCTGGGGACAAAAAAGGAAGTTACAGTCGTAACTTCCAGACTTGCAGCTCTGGTCGGAGAACGAGGGGAAGCGTGGCATGTGCTCACGGCCGGCGCATTTATCACTATGGTTATCCCTCTGATCGTTTTCTTTGCATTACAGCGATACTTTGTGAGAGGGCTGACTGCTGGATCAGTTAAAGGGTAGAAAAGCGAAACACATCGTCGAGAGTATTAGTATAAATTTTCGTCATCAGATATCTGGTGCAATCAAGGAATGACCTGGTTTTTACACGATTGAACCACATGCCACAACGCCTGGATGATGCGGCTCCGGGCGGCATTCAATATCGATCAATGCCTACTGCCTGGCACCCAGACGCACTGGCCTGGGGATACGACCCCATACATTAGAGCCCAACGCGGCTGAATATAGTTGAACCGGTGTTTGGCAATCAACCCCGTACCGGCTGAATCAGGTCTATTATCGGCTTATCAACATCTGAGTGTTGTAGTAATGAAGGCCGGGACGCATTTATTCCCGACCTTCATTTATTGAACTATAGGTATGTTACACGCTAATCAGTCGTCTTTTGAGCGTAATGCCTTTATCACATACTCCAGATCTCTCTTCGCCTACACGCTGCCTGTCTAAACCAAAGGTTAGGCGTGAAAGCTATCCCAATCGCTGCGAACGAGATTCCAAGAGCCATGTTGACCACGTTGCCGCTTACGCCAACATCCGGAAACTCAACCTCGCCCGTGAAGACGATGAGCCCTCTTGTACTTGGCCCTTCTGTATCCTGGCGCAGATCACCATATGCAGATGAACCATTCACGATGCGTAGTTTCTCGTTCTGTATGCTTCTTGTCGTACGCGCTTACTCTCGATGTGCTTTTCGCTTACGATTCTCAGAATAGACCATACTCCCGAATCCAAGAACTGCTATTGCTGCTGCAGATGGACAGGCATCTCTAATCCGATCACCCAAACTCGGCGAGTCACCATCTCCTGGTTCAGGAAGCTGTACCGGCGCATCAGGGATCGGCGTCGGCAGAGGTGCTTCCGTAGGTGGCACATCTTCCACAACCTGGGTCTGTGTCGGTGCTACTGGAGCGCTATCATCAGGCGAGTCCCCACGCAGTGGAGGGATGACAACTAACAGGATCACGGCCACAGCAAGAACCAGCAAAACACCCACCAAGATTGAACCCCAAGGTGTACCCTTTTCTTGAATTTGAACCGTTTGTGTAACGACAGGTGAACCGCTGGGTTGTAGTGCAACAGCAGCCTGGGCATCATTAGGCTGCAGAGCGTTCTGTAACGCTGTTGTGAATTCTCTTGCATTTTGGAAACGGTAATCGGGATTCTGATTCATGGATTTCAAGACCACGCGTTCAACTTCATCTGAAAGATCTGGTCGTCTTGAGCGTGGGCTAACCACCGCTCCAATCGGAGGCGGCTCGCCAATCAGCATCGAATAGAGTATTGCCCCCAGCGCGTAGACGTCCGTTTGCTGATTGATGACGCCGCTATACGTTTGTTCCGGTGCTCTGTAAGGGGAAATCGATTCGCTGGATTGACCAGGATAGTTGAAATCACTTAATAACGGTTCCTTGGTATCCGATAAATATGTGTTGGCGGGATTTAGATTGCCATGTACGTGCCCTTTACTGTGGAGATATTCTAGTCCTACCGTGATTCCCGCGATTATGGAAAGGGCTGCCAATGGATTATGAAATTCATCCAATCGTTTACTTAGGGGCCCACCCTCAGCATAGCCTTCGACTTGATAAACAAAATCTTCAGAACTCCCTGCATCGTAAAGAGGAAGAATATTTGGGTTTTCCATCTTTGATACGAATTCTGCTTGCGAAAGGAATTGCTGCTTCGATGACGGGTCAGCGGCAACCTCTGGCTTGAGTACTTTTAAGAGCACTGTGCGGTTGATTCCGGGCTGGTAACCTCGATAAATAAGTGATTCACCGCCATCATCAAGCAGTTCAACGACTTTGTATTGTCCGAGTGTTTGATTTACTAAATCCGACATTGTTCCTCCTCATCTCCGTCTTCCGATTGTGCCATCTCTAACCATGAGGTCGACACATCTCACCATCTGGCTGTCTTTTCATGCCGATCACTCCTGGGCCTATTCGAACCTGGAATGATCATATTCTTGCCTCTATGAAATCCGGCCCTTCTATTGACTCAGAATCAATATCCCAAAACTCATCTCTCAAGGTTTATTGTATCGTATCAGATCCATCGCCAAAGTATCCCGGACACCAGAGGTATCCGGGATACTTTATTACAACTGAGTTGGAAGCCTCAATACCTAAGGCGCCGGGATGACCGGGACCAGGCTATCCGTCCCCGTCTTGGTAGTCTCTACCAGACTCGCGTCCACCCAGCCGTGCCCGCTCGGTGCGATGGATGTGGGCAGGTTGATCACCCAATACTTGCCATCCGAACTTCGTCCGACGATGCCCATGATCGTGCCGGCGTCCACCTTGCCATAGCTGCGGTAGCTTGTGCTCGGGCCGCTCAGTACGCTGAGTGTCTCGAGCGCCCTGGCCGCGGCGGCGTCAGAGCCGGGCACGGTCGGACGTGCGTCCGGTGGGACGGGTGGGTAGTCCTTCTCCTCGTACACCCGCACGTCTTTTACGTCTTGAGTCTTAAGATAGACCTTATGGATCCAGCCCATTCCCTCTGGGGCGAAGTTTGTCGGGAGTCGGATCGCGTACCACTCCCCATCGCTGGTTACCCCCACCACCTCCACCATCGCGCCTGTGGATGTGAGGCCATAGCTAGGGTATACGACTCCCGGACCATTGCGCACCGCGCCGCGTTCAAGCACAATTGCGGCCGGATCACCCTCTTGCGGCGGGACCACATACACGGTAAACGGCAGGAGCGGTGGTGTGATCACCGGCAGCTCCGCATCCAGCGGATCGAGCGTCGTATACGACTTCGAAACCCAGCCGGTCGCGTAGTGCTGGTTATCCTCCGGCATCGGGACTACCCACCAGAAGCCATCCGGGCTCGTTCCGATCGCATCTCCTGAATCCCCCTGCAAGGCGATGGCGATTACCCGGAATTGAGTGCCGGGACCCGAGCGGACGTTGACGTTCACATTCGCCGTCAGGTTCGCCCCGTCAGCTTCATCGGGGATATCGGTGATCGGATAATTCGGCAGGTCGGCTTGAGGTGGATAGAACGTGTCCTCAAGCGACCAGAGTAGAAGGTCATCGAAACGGACGGTGAAGCCTTCGCCTTCCGTTGATGCTCTGACAAAGTAACCGACCTTTCCATCACCGACTAAGGTGTAATCCTCTGCCTGGTCCACGTATTCGCCATTCATATAGAGATAGAAATCGCCACCCGTTGATGCGATTCCAAGGCGGTTCGTTACGCCAGGATCTGTTTGGATATGTTCGCTGCCGGTTGGAGGGATGAGCACCGTCGTCTGGGCGCCATCCCACAGTGTAAGGCTGTAGCGGCCGCCGCAGTCGATTCCATACAAATAGCCATGGGTTTTATCGGGCGCGCGCACG
>DAOWMX010000161.1 GCA_030642885.1 Anaerolineales bacterium
TCCCGCTTTCGTCAGGGCTTCTTCGATCTCGGCTGGTTTTATAGACTTTTCCTTATAAGAGAGCATGAGCTTTTTCCATGCAGAGCTGGCATAGGCTTCTTCGATGCCTTTGAGCCCATCCAACGCCTCCCGTACTTTCAGAACGTGGTGGTCGGCGTACATGGTTGGCATTTCAAGGATAAGTTGTTTCATCGCTTCCTCCTACTTAGGGGTTCTCGTCAACATGCCCGGCTGGTTTGATGTAGAGGTTCGACAGGTTTGATCCCAGCCCCTCCTTGATCGCGTCTTGGAGAAAGTGCCCCGAGACGTGCATGAGTGTATCGTTGTAATCCCCGTCCTGGTTCATGCTTGCCAGGCAGGGGAAATGGTGATGCAGCATGCCGGTTTTTTCGACAGCATCATCGACTCTCACACCGATGAGGTTATCAGCAACGTATTTAGCGCAGCCACAGGCTGAGTCACGCTCAACCTCGACGGCGGTAATCTTCTCGTTCTCCACCGTTACCCGAAATTCAGGTTTCCCGAAATGCGCTGCGAAGCGCTGGATCAGAGGGTCATCATAGGTTTCAACCAAAGGCTTGCGGTTGATGCTATCCTCGGCTAAGGAGCAGAAGGGTTTGGGCAGTGCGATGGGGACGTCGATCTCTTTAAGCCACTGGGTGAGCTGGGTGGCGAGCCCCGGGGGCACGGATTCGTTGCGGTCGATGGGTGCGACAACTGCCTTTGCGCCAGTCATCTTCACGATATCGGGAATTAATTGAACAAGACCCGCGACTTCGCCCAGTGCGAGAATAAGATCCACTTGGGGGAGCGAAGGGGGTAGGAAATCCTCTGGATCATCAACGATGGGAGGCAAGACGCGCGGCGCGGCCCAAGAGTGAACTTCCCAATCCGTGGGTGCGTTCGCGGCAATGTTCTCTGCGATCCGCTCGCCCCATTTTCCTTGGGTGACACTCAAGATTTGGAATAGATTATCGGATGCGCTGGCACCCTTCACGAATAAATAACCTCGTTTATCGACGTCTGGAACTCTTTAAGATGATGCTGGCTAGCCTCCTTAAACGGGAGTGGGGAAAGTCACTCTTTGGAGCGTAAGTTGTCCTTTATGCACCATTTCTACCCGATTTGCAAGGATGGTTCTCGGAAGGTATAAAAAGGGCGGCAAAAGGTACCCTGTGCGCGGTGGGGGAAAGTAAAAGATGAAGATTTCAAGTGTTCATTGGTCGGCAATGTGAATGTTGCCTATGAGTGAGAGTGTGACCCTAGAAGGATATGCAGAGTTTCAGACATAGTCTATTCTTGATGGTGGCTCATCCGCCGATCCGATAGGTATCGACCGGGTATTCGACTATGATAGGGCGGAAGGAGAATGTTAAATAATGAAGCAACAACAATACACGCTGAGCATTTTCATCCTACTGATAATTTTGTCTCTCGTGCTAACGGGATGTGCAAGTTCTGATGGTGAGGAAGATCGGGTGGTTTATATTAGCAACGAGACTGGCGTTGAAGCGCCGTTGGTCATTCCCGCCGAGTATAGGGATAAGGTCAACCCGCTGGCGGGCGACCCTGCGGCGATCGCTTCCGGGAGCGAAGCTTATTTCGCTCTATGCAGCCAATGCCATGGAGAGGATGGGCGCGGTGAAGGACCTGATGCGGCTGGGTTAAATCCACGACCTGCTGATTTCACCGATCAAGAGCAGATGCAAGAAAATACAGATGGTTACCTGTTATGGCGAATTTCGGATGGTGGGGATTTTGATCCCTACAATTCCTTGATGACAGCCTGGGGCACGCTGCTCAGCGAACAGGAGATCTGGGAGTTAATCTCCTACCTGCGGACTCTTCCGTGAATTAAATTCAATCAGGTTGCACCAAAATGCTGGGGCCGGGTGCAATCGAAGTAGATACGGGAGCGGATATCTCATCCGCTCTTTTTTTTAGTTTCCCTTCATTTACTGTGGAAAGGTGAGACAAACGCGGATACCATCAGTTGATGGACCTTTTTATATACCGGAACCCGTAGATGTGATGAATCGCTTTTTACTTTTTCTTCCCCCCTAAATCCCCCAAGGGGGACGTGGGTGCAGTAGTCTGCCCTCGCAAAGCACTCAAGGCTCCTACGGAGTGCTGCGCGAAGCGCAGCGTGGAGCCACACCCCCTGACAACGATCGATCTGGCTTTACGTTTCAAAGGGACGTCTCTAAGGAATACCCAGCAGCGCTCATGGGATGTACATCGTGGTCCTTCCCACGCTTGTGAGGGGTTGTTGGTTGTATGTGGGAGTGCGGAAGTTCTGCTTCCGGCCGCAGGCGCAACCTGCGCCTTGAGGGTTGAGCCTGAACTTGGAGATTGGTCATACTGGAAGTTATGGAGGGATAAAAACGACTTCCTCCGTCATCACCAGGGGGACCAGAAGTTCAGCTTCGAGCGGGAAAACACAGCGCAAATCCGCCAGGTCACCCACACAATTTGGAGGAGAACCTTTTTATTTTATACTCACGTATTCCATACTGATTGACCTTGCGGAGTGAAAAAGGACGATGCAGAGAGGGGTTTGAGCGGTTGACGTTTCTTATGGTTTTCCAGACGCGGTCGTTTGACGCCAGGTTGGGTTGACCGTGCTTGAATTTAATGATAAGTTTATGCAAATCTTTGCAACTACGAAGGTTTGCCTATGTCGTGCGGTAAAAGACTTGCAGAACAGCTTCACGAGCGCGGGTACAGGGTAACTGCCCAGCGGACGATCATTCTCGAGACGATCGCGCATATGGAAGATCACATTTCCGCGCAGCAGGTATATGAGGGGGCGAGAGAACGCCTCCCAGGGCTGAATCTCGCTACGGTCTACAGGACCGTAGAATCGCTTAAGGGGGCAGGGATGATAAATATGCTCTCCACCGGGGGAGAGCCAATGCGTTTCTCTCTGTGTGACCCCGAACACCCCCACAGCCATCTTGTATGTCGTGAATGTGGTTCTATCTTCGAAGTGGAAGCGGAGGAGATCGAAGCATTCGCTCGACGCGTCGAAGAGATAACCAGCTTCAGGATCGATTCGGTGCATTTAACCTTGGAGGGTCTTTGCCAGATCTGTAAACAGAAGCAGGCAGCCCCGTAGCCCTGACAGGAGATTTTCAAATGCTTTTTTCACCTACACCTTTACACATCCCTGATGGTTTTCTTTCCATTGGCGTATCCATCGTCGGGTGGATACTTGCGGTGGTTTTCATCGGGATCGCCCTTCGCCAAACCAAGGATCAACTCGGTGAGCGGCAGGTTCCACTGATGGGCGTAATCGCGGCTTTTATTTTCGCCGCCCAGGCGATTAACTTTCCTGTCGCCGCTGGGACATCCGGACACCTTCTCGGTGGGACGCTCGCGGCGATAGTATTAGGACCTTGGGCGGGCACGTTGGTCATGACAGCCGTCATCTCTGTTCAAGCATTGCTCTTCCAGGACGGGGGATTGCTGGCGATGGGTTGGAACATCCTGAATATGGGTGTCATCACCACATTTACAGGCTATGCAGTCTATATGCTCGTTATTCGTTTTCTTGGATCCACCACGCGATCTCGGTTGATCGGGGGGTTCGTAGGGGCCTGGCTGTCGGTGATCGTCAGTGCGATGGCCGCAGCCATTGAGTTGGCAATATCGGGAACTTCACCGCTCTATTTAGGGCTGCCGGCGATGGCTGGCGTCCACGCCATCATCGGGCTCGGTGAAGCTATCATAACTGTCGGGGCTATTGGTCTTCTGCAAGCGAGTCGCCCGGAAGTGTTAACCACCGGGGAAACGGCACCGGGGAAGCGCACAGCGACATTTACTTTAGTCGGTCTGCTCGTTGCATTGGGGGTCGCTGCTTTCTCCCCGCTCGCGTCAGCACACCCGGATGGCCTGGAGTTCATCGCTGAGCTGCAGGGCTTCTTGGGATTGGCGCAAGCTCCATCCTACGAACTGATGCCGGATTACACTCTGCCTTTCCTGAGCGACCCTGTACTTACGACGATTCTGGCTGTCGCCGTCGGGACCCTGATCGTATTCGGGTTGGCCTGGCTCATCGCCCGAAGCTCAGCCCAACGGGGAACGGTCAGGGATTAGAATTTGCATATCGACCTTACGGATCAATATCAGCATAAAGAAAGCCTGATCCACCACCTGGACCCTCGGGTTAAGGTGGTGGTTACACTTTTTTTTATCCTAGTCGTTGGGCTTGTTAGGCATGGATCCTGGATCGCCTTCGGTGCGCTATTTCTTGGGGTCTTAGGTTACGCGGCTGCTTCAAAACTTGGGATGTTCTATGCTGTGCGGCGATCGTTTATTGCCATCCCATTTCTGCTTGCAGCAGCCCCACTGCCCTTTATTATCCCGGGACCTGCCCTCATCAGCTTTCCCGCGCTAAATCTGACAATATCCGAACCGGGGACAATTCGCTTCGTGAGCATCATGCTTCGGACTTTTATCGCTGTCCAGGCTGGAATTCTTTTGGCGGCAACGACGCCCTTTCCCGATTTGGTCTGGGCGATGTGTTCACTGCGTATTCCTCGCCCCCTGGTTGCGGTAATCGCATTTATGTATCGATATATATTTGTCTTGGCTGACGAGGTTATACGCCTTATGCGGGCACGTGCTGCGCGCAGCCCGGAGATCCCCGGCAAAGGGAAACCCTCCCTTCTTTGGCGTGGTCGAGTGACGGGATCTATGGTCGGCAGCCTCTTCCTTCGTTCGCTAGATCGCAGCGAACGTGTTTATGGAGCGATGGCCTCCCGAGGCTATGATGGTGAAATGCGCACGTATTCGACCTTCCAGATGCGTGGAGTTGATTGGATCAGCCTTATCGTATTCAGCTTGCTGATCCTCGGATCGCTCTCGTTGATGTTCTTGAGGTAGAGCATGCATCATACATTAGATATCCAGGATCTACGCTTCAGCTACCCGGATGGCCGGAAGGCTTTACGGGGCGTTAGCCTTTTCATTAACCCAGGTGAAAAAACCGCACTCGTCGGACCTAACGGTTCGGGGAAATCGACGCTTCTGCTCCATTTGAACGGCATCCTGCGCGGTGAGGGGGAAGTCCATGTCTGTGGGAAAGAACTCACCGACGATAGCCTGAGGCAAATTCGTGCATTGGTCGGATTGGTGTTCCAGGACCCGGATGATCAACTCTTTTCGCAGAGTGTCTATGAAGACGTAGCCTTCGGTCCGCTCTATATGGGTCTTCCAGAAGAGGGATTAGCGCAGAAGGTTAGACAGGCGCTTGAAGACGTTGGCATGGCGGGTTCGGAGGAGCGCGTGCCGCATCACCTCAGCGAAGGCGAGAAAAAACGCGTGGCTATTGCGACGGTCCTTTCAATGGATCCCGAGGTGTTGGTCTTAGATGAGCCCACGTCCGGACTCGATCCGCGCGGGCGGCGTGAGTTGATTCAGCTCCTGCGTGGTTTACCGCAGA
>DAOWMX010000229.1 GCA_030642885.1 Anaerolineales bacterium
AGGCATCCTTGCGATTCTTCTCACGGATCACGGTAAGCGGGGTGAGGTAGACTGTGCGACCACTGATTACCCAGTATTCATCACCCGTTGTTTCGACTACACCCGAAAAGCGCAGGTTCGCTTCGGTTTCGACGCTCGAAACAGGTGTTTCATCTCCTCCAGCCCCTTCGAGTTCAATAATATTGGCGGAGATTCGACCTCCTTCTCCGATCGTTGCAGAAACGTGGACGGTATCGCCGGTAGTAATGGTGTCTTTCACCTCTGATGAAGCGGACCAGTCGTAAACAAGAGTCCGGATCGCGTAGGCAAACGAATTATCCGGATCTACTTCTTTCGCTTGATCGATCGAGGAGCGCGCCTCCTCCAATCGCTCGCGTCGTAGATCGAGCGTTGTTAGCAGGTCGCTTGAGTATGTTTGTGCACGCGCCAGCATTGCCCATAGTTCCGCATTTTCCGGATCTACGCGTACAGCATTTTTGTAGGCTTCAATGCTGCTCTCCAAGTCGCCAGCGAAGAAGTGGACCTCCGCCTCATCAGCATAAGAAGCTCCAGTTCGGGTTGCTGTGGGTGTGGCCGAGAACAGCGGTTGAACATTTCCTTGCCTCTGAGCACGAACGAGCAGAAAGCCCCCTGCAATTAATAGCATAAGGGCAAGGATGCGCCATGGATTCGATCGACCTCGATCCTGGCTTAGCTTGAGTTTTTCACCGGTTAAACGCATGGTTATGATTGGACTCAGGAGGCCGGAGTGGATTCCGCCTCAGGCGTAGGTGGGCGCTCTAATTCACCGCACAGGATGAGCCCCTCCCGGGCATTGAAAACCGCGATTTCATCCTCCGGGACTGCCTGCAGGATCGCCTCGAATATTTGAATAGCTCCTTCGCACGAATTCCGTTTTGCTAGCGCCAATCCATACGTGTAGTAAAACTCTACGATACGGAAATCATCTTTCTTGAGGGATAGGCCTTCTACCCAAACGCCTTCGTCGGATTGCCCGCCGCGGATCGCCAGATTAAATTGAACGATCGCTTCATCCAATACACCGTTGTGATAATACATTCGACCCAAATTCCCCCGCAGTCGAGGGTTCACCGGATCGATTTCAACGGCGTTGCGAGCATATTGACTAGCAACACCATACTCCCCAATGCCTGCATAAAGCTGCACCAGATAAGTAAGGGGTTCCGTGCTCGTGGGTGATAGAGCGACCGCGTTGAGGTAACTCTCTCGAGCCCCATCGAAATCTCCCATCGCCCGCAGCATATTCCCGATGTCGAGATGCAGTCGTGGAAGATAGGAGTTAAGGCTACGGGCAACTTCGTAGGATTCAAGAGCTAGCTCCCGGTTCCCCGTCATCTCCCACACGTAAGCCAGGGCGCGATGAGCCTCCAAAGATGTGTTGTCCATGGCTACAGCAGCTCGAGCATGCTCGAGCGCAGTTTCGTAATTTTCAAGGTTTGTGTCAACCAGTATTTCAGCGTATATAGCTCGGACTTCAGGGAGGTTCTGATTAAGCCCGATCGCGGTTTCAGCTTCTTGCAGCGCCTCGACCATTAATTCATTTCTGATGAGTGGATCTTCGATACTGCCAGCCTGGAAATCCAGCGACCAACCTAAAAACGCATGCCCTAAAGCAGAATCCGGGTTGAGCACTAGTGCATCCCGAGCGGAGATTTCCGCGTCCTCGTACTTCCCAGCGAACATCCGCACCCTCGTCAGTTCGATATAATGTGCCAATTCACGTGGGTCGGCCAAAATCGCATCTAAATAAGCATCTTCTGCCTGTTCCAATTTCCCGGAATCGAAAAGGCTTTCTGCCTCCAGAACAAAAGATGCTGGACTTCGCGTAGGTGTTAGTGTCGGGATAAAGGGAGGCGGTATGGTAGGGATGTATATCTGCCAGAAAAATACTGCGGCGGCGATAAAAACCAAGATCAGAAGCACACGCCAGGGGCTGGAGCGTTTACGCTTCTTCCGTAAATTCCATTTGCTTCCACTTAAATTCATCCGCTTTGTGAACCCCGTCACATTATAGTTTGGGTGAGCATCTTACCACCCGCTACAATCTAGCGTCAAGAAGTGAAACACTACGTCTCTCCACCGCGTTCCCTGCTCTATCCTCTCGATCATTTCAAGATTGCATACCCATTAACACTTGCCAACCTTTTTCAGGTAAGGGACAGCTTATTACTCAAGTACGGTATAATGCGCCCCGTGGAATCGGAACCAACAAACCCGAAGCTAGATGATACCGCGCCTCAGAGCACGGCGGATTTCGAACCCGAAGGCTCGCAACTGAAACCTCTGGGATCGGGAAACTCATCGCGACGAAGATTTCTCAATATCTTTCTCGTTTATCTTGCCGCGCTAATCGCCATCGGGCTGGTGGCTTATTTTCAAGGGCGTGGGACCAACAGCGCCGAGGAGATAGCACAGGTCTCCGCGGCGATGTATGAGCAGTTTGAGCTCGGTATAGCAGATCTTGATGCTGGCCATTATGAGGTTGCTCGGCAGCGGTTTGAAGCCATCATCAACTTTGATCCCGCTTATCCTGGTGCGGAGGACATGCTCATCGTAGCACTCGTAAACCTTAATGTACCGACGGTAACACCCACGTCTGAACCAACATCCACACCAGACCCCTCCCCCCCCGAGGATCTAATGGCACAAGCGAAAGCTTCAATTGCAGACGAGGATTGGGATACAGCCATTAACAAACTACTCTCGTTGCGCGCCAAGGATCCAGCGTACCAACCTGTGAGGGTGGATGGTTTGATGTACATCTCACTCCGAAACAAAGGAATGGAGCTAATCTCCCAGGGACATATGGAAGAAGGGCTGTATAACCTGAGCCTTGCACAACGCTTTGGCCCTCTCGATCGCGATGCAATGTTCCGCATGACTCTTGCACAACAGTATCTTCTCGCAAACAGCTATATTGGACTAAATTGGATCCGCGCTTCAGAACTCTTCCTACCGCTCTGCGAACAAGGCGCCACACTCGATTCCTGTAGAAAATACGCTGAAACTGCATGGAAATACGGCGACCTGCTCTGGGATGAGGGTGATGAATGCGGCGCTTCTGAGCAATACAATGCTGCGCTCAACGCCTGGGAACTCCCCGATTTGGAACCGACAGCCTCAAAGGCTAATGAAGTTTGTGCAACCCAATCGGCGCCTCCACCGGTGCCGACCGCGACCCCAACACCCACCCTGACGCCAACACCCGGTGGCAACGGCGGCGGGAGCTAGCAGGGAATTCTGCCCAATCCCTGCCAACACTAATAATCGCGAATTAATTCCAGCAATCAGCGTAATGATGTCTGAAACAGTGTTTTCCCTCTCTACGCTGCTATCATAATTCCATTCCTTATAGAAGCTACGATCCTCCAAATTGTGGTGTAACGAAGCGGCTTACCGCAGCCTCCTTTTCTTACCCTCCTCGCTCGTCCTGACCTCCATCGAAAAAGTCTGAATGGGCATACAACTTGCATCCAATCCTTCGTAGACAAACGACTCCGACACGTCGATAACGCCTTCAGATCTGCCTTCTGCGCATGAGCGCCTGCAATTGCCATCGCAACCGCTCAGAAATCAGATCGGACCCGAGATTATCCAGCGCACTTGCTGCGGTAGAACCACCACGCTGCAAGTGCTGAAAAGAGATCGGAATGGACCTGATTGAATTACTGCTCACTTTAGGGATGGCAACACTTTATATCGGTTTCGCCTCAGGCATGGGTTTCGTTGCCAGGCGAGGTTGGATCGATAAAAACAAACGCTGGGAGCGTGCCTTGGCTGTGGCCTATGGTCTTCTAATCTTTCTGCCCGCATCCATCCTCATCCGCTACTACGAAGCATGGAGCCTTGGTCTGCGCATCATTGTGATTCTGTCAGGGGTCATCTCTCTCGCCATTATGTTCCTCCGCCCAGCCTGGCTACCTACACGTCTCTGGTCCCGAACAATCTCGCGTCGCTACTCTGCGCTATCTATGGGCATCATCTGTGCCTGGTGCATTCTCGCCTGGCGAATCCAGATGAGCCCTGCCGCGCTGTTCCTTGGCCTCGCGGCCTGTCTTGCAAGTCTATCATCGCTC
>DAOWMX010000295.1 GCA_030642885.1 Anaerolineales bacterium
CTTGATTATCCTGTTTAGATCTCTGGAGCAGCGAAAGGTATACCTTGATATTCGCAAGAGGGGTCCGTAATTCATGCGAGACTGTTGCCACAAATTTACTTTTTAACCTATCCAATTCCTGCAAACGCGTGATATCCCGCAGGACAATCACCGTGCCTATTGAGCCTCCATCAAGTTCAACCGGTGAGGCGAGAGCTTGAAACGATGTCTCGCCGATATCGAAAGATTCTTGGACCCTGCTCTCTGCTCCATGTAGACGAGAGATCTGCGTTAGCACCCCCTCACTCCATTCACCCGCCATCAGGAGCTGCGCCTGTGGGTTTGCCAAAGCCAGATTCCCATCAAGGTCGAAGACGAGCACCGCGTCGGCAACGGAGCTTAGGATCGCCTCCGTTTGTTCCTTTTGTGATTGCAGCTCGGCTGTGCGGCTCGCGACTCGCTCTTCTAATACAACAGTCTGGTCATGAATCTCGCCGAAGAGGCGGGCGTTTATTAACGAAATCGCGATCAAGGAGGTCAGAACTTGAAGCATCTCCAAATCTTCCTCCCCAAGCTGTCCGACTCCTTCCTTATCGACAATCATTACGCCGAGGACCTCCCCGGCAATTGAGAGAGGCAAAATCATTTCGCAGCCAGTATTGGGAAGTTCGGTGTGGTGTTGAAACCGCGGTTCTTTGCTTACATCAGAAATCAAAAGCGGCTTATCGCTTTTTACAGCATCTTGAGCAAATCCGGCTGCGTTCAAGTCCAGCGGCTCAACCGCACTCACGGGAACCCCTTCAGGGCCGCGTAAGTATGCACACGGGATCAATCTGCCTCCTTCGGACAATAGAATCCCTACGGCATAGTAATTGAAAACTCTCAGGGTACCCGCCGCCACTTCGTGAGCCAGTTGTTTAATATCGAGAATCGCAATCGCACTGCGGCCGATCTCATACATTAAGCGCATCTTCTCAGCACGGGCAGATGAACTTCGCAAAAGGCGAGCGTTCTGTAAAGCCACCCCCAGTTGCCGCGCAAAACCAAGCACAATTCTTAGATGGTACTCTTGAAAGAATCCCTGCACCCTGCTGCCTAGTGCCATCCCTCCGATAATTTCGGACCTCCATAGAATCGGTACCCCTAACCAAGATCTGATGTTGGTAGGGAAACGTTCAAAGCCGATTTGCAGCGGATCTTCAACTGCGCGCAGAAGCATAGGGCGGGCGTCGTAAACCACCTGCCCCAAAGCCGAGCGATCAGGAGGAAGAACATGCTCCCCCACCTGAAGCGCTCCATCTTCGGCGATGAAACCTCTTACCTGGCGCACAATCATTTCCCCTTCTTCCCGGAGGATTACACATGCAGAATCGAAGGGAACTACCGTCTTTAGTAAATCAAGAACCTGGTCCTGGATGGTCTCAAAATCGAGCGTCGAGCTGAGCGCATAAACGACCTGCTGCAAAACCCTCATAACGTGCGCATCACGTCGTAAGCGATCCAGCGATTCCACCCGCATGAGAAGCGTACTTAACCCGTTTGCGAAGATTTGAAGCGCGTTTTGGGCCTGGAGGGAAAGGGTCGCGGCGACCATTAGTATCCCGCGCGGCTGCTTTTCATCCAGGATCGGTAGCATAAACAACGCATTCAGACGCAGCCTACTGACCAAACCATCGCTCTCTGATGCTGTCGCCCAAGGAAAAATCGAGCGGATGATCTCCACAGGGTGATCTGAATAGTGTGAGGACAAACCGGTGAGCACCTCGCGTAAGGGCTGCGCGACCCGCGCGGGGTCCGGTGCAAGCCTTCCGGCTTTTTCAACAAGCGCATCAATTTCTTGGTGAATGTCTTTTGCGTAACTTGAACCGTGTAAAACCCAATGACCATCCACAGAATCGATGCTTATGTACATCGAGTTCAAACCGATCCCACTTAGAAGCTCGATCGCATGTTCTGTAATCGTTCGCCGGGCATCTCCTTTATATTGGTCAACATTAACCCGTTCAAGTTCATCCGTTATACGAGAAATCAAACCTGGGCGAAGATATTCCGGAAGGTCTTCGAGAAACCGGACAATGCCCGCCGTTGACTTTATAAAGTGCCGGTTTGAAAGCATATCGCCTTCGGGAGGCTGCTCCGCGAACAGGAATAACTCAGGTCGCTGAGGGATTTCCTGATATGCAAGCAATACTTGTAGGAGCGTGGGAATCTCAAGGGGTAAACCGAGGATTAAGGTATCGAAGGAGCGTTCATGTAGAGCTTGCACACAACTGTCGGCGCTCGCCCGAATCACAACCACACACCCTTCGCAAGATTCTTGAAGTGCCTTGCGGAAAAGGCGCCGGCCTTCTGGATCTGGGTCGTATACCAGCAGCCGGATTTTCATCCGTGATCTCCATCCCTAACTAGGCGACAACTGCGTTCGGAATGTTAAGCTGATCTCGGGGTTGTAAGAAGCTTATAACCGCGGCCCCTTCGTGTGATTAAATAAATTGGATTGGTGGGATTGGGTTCGATCTTGCTTCGCAGGCGGCTGATCAGTTTTTCAACACGAGCGTCATCGACGCTCCCGAGGTATTCCTCCCCCCATACGGCAGTAACGATCTGGAACTTATCTGTCAGCTTATCCCGCCTCTCATAAAGAATATCCAACAACCGATACTCCAAATCCGTGAGAACTGGGATTCGAACGCCATCAACCCATACATCTCCGGAATCGGTGTCGAGATATACCCCCTGCACCTCAACATCATGCCCTCGGCTCTTCCTGGCGATAAAATCAGCAAAGATCGGCGAGAATGGTTGATTGGCGACGAGCATGCCCAAGGAGTCCAAATGGCTCATCTGCTGCTGGGGCAAACCAGCATTCGGTTCGAGCACAAGTGAGGATAAACCGGCTCGTTCGTCCCCATTGAGCTGATACCATAGTTTCATACACTCGGCTCGCGGTTGGGGTTCTAGCCGAACATAAGCCGCGAGATCCCCGTCCCAATCCTTTGGGAGATGAGCCAAAGCTTGAGACACAGCCACCAGCATCCCCGGGTGCCCGCCTGCCAGCTTAAATGCC
>DAOWMX010000324.1 GCA_030642885.1 Anaerolineales bacterium
ACTTGCATGTAAAGTCGGAAGGGTGATTTGGCGCTGCGAGTCATAATCAGGTTGTCCACCACAGCCTCCAGTTCGGCGATTTCCTCTGCCTTGGCGGTTGTGCTTGCCGAGAAGAGATATGTGAATCTTTGTGCGCCTTGAGCGGCTGCCTTCATCTTCTCCAGAATCCCTGCGCCATAGGTGGGCGAAAAGAGCAACAAGTTTAGCGCCGAGCTGAAGATCAGTATTCCAGGCCCATCCTCCGGTAATATACCGCTAGCCTGTTCGATGGCGCGATCCCAAACTTCAGGTTTGACGACATTGGCTCGGAACTGATTGTCCTCCGACTCGGTCATACCGTCTATCGTCGCATCTAGCTCGATGAAAACGACCCTATCCTTGTAATCATCAAGATCGAGGTGGGCGACCTTGCTCAGACTTGCTTTGATGAAGCTGTGGTCAGGGTACTGCAAGGACATGAAGATCACACTCCCACCTTGCTTCAGCCAGGCGGCGGCGATTACGTTTCCAACAAGAGGCTTTCCCGAACCGCCAGGTCCGCTCAGCAACGTAGAACTGGGGATGGGTAAACCATCGGGCAGCAGTCGATCAAACCAATCCTGTTGGGTGTGTAAAACTTTCATCGCTCATCCTCTCCAATTTTGCTGTTCCTTCGCCAGGAAGTCCTGTCGCTCGACATCATCCATTAAAGCCACGTCCACATTGACCAATTCTCCCCCTGCGGACACGACAGCCACCGAAAGGCTGTTCACCATATAGTTGCGCACGTTCCCCGGGATGCTTGGGAATGGCAACACCAGGGTCAGGTTAGTCTGTCCTTCAGGGTTTATGACCACCTCACGCAGCATTCCCAGATCCATCAAACTGGTTGCTATTGCAGGATGCTCAACTTTCTCGATCGCAGCGAGGATGACCTCATTCTGAGCGTCAACCATTGTTCATGGGTCCTCTATTCTTCATTCTTATCACCTCGGTATCTATTTCCCGTCTTGCGTACGTTACCCACAGCTAACGCAAACATCGCCGTCCACCTTACGGAGAAGCGGGGCAACCTGCTTCTAGTTGTCGAGGGCGAGCCGTAGAAAGCGCAAGGCTTCTGGTGTCTCGGCGTCGCAACCAATACATTTCACCTTCCTGCTTAATTCGGCAAGTGCCGCAGCAAGGTATGTAGCGTTGGTCGTCTTGCCTGTACCACCCTTAACGCTGGTTGGAGCAATCCCCTGATCCCTAGAGTTCCCCTTAATGTCGCTCAGGCCCCGTCGCAGCGTGGACCTGCGTCAACTCACCAGCCTGGAACTTCTCGATCAGTTGCTCTGGCGTTCCGTCACCGGCTTCAAAGGCCTGGATCCCGGCTGCCTCGAGCGCGGTGAATGCGTTTGGGCCATAGCGGCCGGTGATGGTGGCATCCACTCCATGTTCCGACAGAAACTGCACCACTCTCGGGCCGGCGCCTCCGCGGACGTCCGCAGCTGGATTGCGTTTCGCCTCCCAATCACGCGATTCGGAGTCGATGAAAACAAAATAGTCACATCGTCCGAATCGTGGGCTGAAGCGGGAATCAGTTTTACCGTCATAGGAAGAAATCGCTACTTTCATCGTCTCTCCTAGCATCCTGACTGATAGAGCTTATGTAGACCCTTATGCACGTGTTACAGCTGGGGCATACCTGTTGTGCACATGGTTGCCCGGTAACGTGAACGATTTTATGCCCACAGTTGAAGCAGGCTCACTGCTCCTCACTTTTGGCTGCACCAGACCCGCGCCAGCGCCCCATCCCTCGTCTGTGTCCTTGGCCTCTGTTCCACCATCGACGACCAAAGCCACGCCCAAAGCCTCGTCGAGCGCCACCACTGGGTGCAATGGACTCGACTGACTCGCCGCAATCGCCTGCTCCTCGGCCTGTTCGGGGACCCTCGCCCTTCGGTCCAGTTCTATCTCCTGCTGGCATTGGATTTTCTCCTTTCCCGTTCCACGATTGGTTTGAATTTATCGGTATCGTGTAGATTCTTGATTTCTCGACAGTCACATTTGGGGTAATTCTTTTTCATAGGCCTGAAGCAAATGATCGATATCATCTCGCCGTTGGCGAAGACCGATCATCAAATCGGCCAGATACGATTTTCCTTCGGGCACGATCCGGTAGACACGGCGCTGAGGTCCCTGGCTTTCCTCACCCCATTCGGATGTCACCCATCCCGCATCTTCCATGTCGCGTAGAGTGCGATAGATCAAGCTAGGATCGACCTGCTCGGGATCAATGCCAAACTCGGCCAATTCATCGAGAAGTGAATAGCCATGGGCATCATCTTGAGTTAAAAGAAAAAGAAGACAAGGTCGTAAGAAACCCATCAGTCCCTGGCGTCGCCGCCCTCTACCACCACCTCTTGCTCGTCTCCCGGGCATAGGCTCCTC
>DAOWMX010000264.1 GCA_030642885.1 Anaerolineales bacterium
AAGTTCTGCTTTGCTAACTTGGCCGAACCGCCGGATGCGGACCCGCATGTCCGGTGGTGTGGGAGGGGGGAGCCGTGAGGTTTCCCCCTATCCCGATTTTTAGTAAAAACACTAACCAGTCGTAGATATTATCGAGATGGTTGGGTAGGGAATGTCGATACCTTCGCGTTCGAAAGTGTCTTTAAGGGGTATTATGGGCGTGGGGAGAAATCCCCAGTCAATCTTATTCACCCCCGGGTTGCCATTTTCAACTCGCTGTCCGATAGCGGGTGAGATTTGTGCACAAGATATACCTGAAACGATCCAGGTTGAAACGAATTCGACCACCAGGCAGCCTGCCATTTGCGCACAGGAAGCTACCAACAGATTATGCCAGATCAGAAATCCTGACTTATGTAGGATTCACTATTTAACTGGATCCAACAGGAATTTCGTACTCACTCCTTGATGATATGGAGTGATTGCGTGGGATACGGCATTTCGATCCCTGCTCCTTCGAATGATCCCACGATGCGTTTGATGCCCATCGTCTTGGCTTCTTCAAGATCCCCCGCCTCCGTGTCGACCCAATAGTAAAGGCTGAGCTCGATAGCTGAGCCGCCAAGCCCCGTGAAAACCACCGATGGCGCGGGGTCTTCGAGCATGTCAGGGATATCCCCCACAGTGTCGAGGGCAATTTTTGTGACTTTATCCAGGTCGGAGTTATAACCAACACTGACCGTAATCTCTACACGCCGTCGATGAGCCTTGCTTAAATTGATGAGCGGATTTACGAAGACATCTCCGTTTGGGATGCTGACAAATCGCCCATCGAGTGTTCGCATATCGGTGGTTCGCAGGGAGATGTTGAGTACTGTTCCACAATAATCCGCAACTTCGATCACTTCGCCGATGTTAAATGGCTGCTGCAGCAGGAGCAGGATCCCGGCGATGAAATTCTTGGCCACATCCTGAAGGGCAAACCCAAGGGCAAAACCCGTGATCCCCAGCGCGGCTACCAATCCCGTCAGCCTTCCAGGTGCAATACTTTCAGCAGCAAGATAAAGCGCAAGGATGCGGATCCCCCAGCGGGTTGTCATCTCGAAGAGTACAATAAGCTCGGTATCGATCTTGCGTAGCTCAAGGGCTTTCTTTGCTGCCTTTGAAGCCCAGCGGGAGAAAAGGTAGCCAATAAAAACAATCAACAACGCCACTCCGAGCTTTGGGAGAAATTCAATCAGCCAAGCGTATATATTTTCTAAAGTAAAAGCTTGAATGTCCATGTAGCACCTCGTACGATGAGTACAAACTATGGCAGATCATAGCACACGAGTCCCGACAGTGTCAGTCCTGATGCCGTGTTTCAACGTGTCTCAAACGCTGGATGAGACGATGCTGTCCCTTCTTGAGCAAACCTATCCGGACTTCGAGATCGTCGCCGTGGATGATGGGTCGACGGACCAGACCCGTGATCAGCTCGAAATGTGGGCACAGAAGGAATCACGACTTCGCATAGCTCGTATTCCCCACGCGGGAATCATTCAGGCACTTAATCATGGGCTGGATCTCTGCAGGGCGCCGCTCATCGCCCGCATGGACGCGGACGATGTGGCTCATCCGGATCGTCTCATAAGACAAGTAGAACTGCTAGAACAGAGATCCGAAATTGCTGCGGCAGGTTCGCTGGTGGAGGGTTTTCCCGCGGAAACACTCCGTGAGGGATACAAGATTTACATCGATTGGCTCAACCGTCTTGTGGACCCCGATGCGATTGCGCGGGAAATCTTCATCGAGAGCCCACTCGCGCACCCGTCTGTCATGGTGAGAAAAAGCTGGCTGGACAAGGTGGGTGGCTATGAAGAACACGGTTGGGCGGAGGATTATGATCTGTGGCTGCGTATGCATACTGCCGGAGCGCAATTTGGGAAGGTGCCTGAAATTTTGCTCTACTGGCGTGAACACGCCGACCGCTTAACTAGGACCGATTCGCGCTACTCTGTGGAGAATTTCCTGCGCGCAAAGGCTAGATACCTGATGCTAGGTCCGTTGCGAGGCAGGGATGCCGTGATCGTGTGGGGCGCCGGGCAGATGGGCCGGCGGCTCTCGAAGCATTTAGTGCGTGAAGATGCGCCTCTCGTAGCGTTTGTGGACATCGATCCAAACAAAGTCGGCCGGACCCGCAGGGGGGCGCCGATCATTCCGCCGGAGGCGTTGAAAGAATGGTGGGGTCGATTTGCGAATCCTGTTGTCCTGGCCGCAGTGGGGTCGAGGGGCGCCCGCGCCTTGATCCGCGAGAACTTGTGCAGCAGAGGGCTCCGCGAGGGGATTGACTGGTGGGCTGTTGCCTAGTTATGTGCGCGCCTTACGGATGACCTGATCGGATGGGTAACATTTGCCGGGCCGTGGGATCAGTCGCGGGACGCGGCTCTGGTAATCGCTGTAGGCCTGCCCGAATTCACCGACCAGCCGCTGCTCTTCAAAGATACTGCCGATGATTATGTACAGCGTTAAACCGAGATTCAGAGCCAGAACGGTCGTTGTCATCACCGGCGTGAGCCAGATAAAGAGCAGCCCGGCGGAATAAAGCGGGTGGCGGACATGGCAATAGAGCCCGTTGATCACTAACTTGCTCGGTTCTGCTGCCTCCGGATGGGATACCTGGCGTAGCCCGAGAAAGTGCAGCGAATCGGTCTGTAGAAGGCCAAGGAGCAGCAGGATGACGGCCAGCGCCTGACCAGCCGAAGTGAGCAAAACCCATGGTCGTGTCAGTTGGTAGAGCGTCTGCCCCTGATCGAGCGCGGCAACGGCGAGAACCGGCAAGAACGTGAGTCCCCCCAACGATATTAAAGAATAATCGGTAAAAGCGGTCGCTTGTTTGTCCAAGGGCGCGCCGAAAAGCTTGCTTCACCATATTGCTGGCGAGCAGGCTGTGCAGCACGCCGTATACAGCGACGGCGATGAAGGTTAATGCTGGACCTGAAATTGACATGACCCTCAAATTTCGTATATGTGTTTTCTGTTTGACGTTCTCGAGGGGCATTTTATTACGTATTGATCGGAAGTAACATTGAGGACACAAATTAGTACGCGAACTGCCCGTACGCGAACCGCCCCTACCCGTACCGCCCGTACGGGGTCGGATCAACCGAAACACAAACCATTGGGGCGTTTGATCGGCGCGTTTAAAACAGTTTCAATAAAACGGGTCAATGAAATCCATAACACGCCCGGAGAGAAATTATGGCAGCGTAATTATTATGAACATATCATACGCGGCGAAGATGAATAGACCCGGATTCGTGCATACATCGCCCAAAACCCGGCGAAATGGGAATTCGATTGGGAATAATCTATCTGTGCGGTCGCCAGATCAGGAAACCGCTCCATGATAGGACGACGCCATCACAACCGAGAATACCGGAGAATCAGTTCGAGCGCAGGCGATAGAAAGCCGCTTTCGCGGGCTTGGCGCTGAGCAGCATCAGTGTGGTGATGACCACCGCCGAGGTCAGGCACCAGGCACACGTGGCACCGATCACAAAAGGTTCGAGGAACGTGAGGTAGA
>DAOWMX010000346.1 GCA_030642885.1 Anaerolineales bacterium
ATTTTCTTGATGGTCAGGTTGGGAAACCGGCCCGGGTCGCACCGAAAAGCGGAGCAGCAGATAAGCAGGCTGCGCTCCGGCCCGACCTCGTCGCTGAGGCGGGTCAGCATCTCCTTGCTCATGAACTGGGTGGTTACGTAGAGGAAATCCGTCTCCGTGCTTTTGCCGTGAATCCAGTAAATATCCTCACTGGGGGCGTACTCGAAACCCTCCAACTTGCACATGGCTTCGGCCAGCATCGCCGCGTTGAAGTCGGAGTTGATGACCGGGTTACCCCATTCGTCCTCAACGATGAGCGATGGTCCCAACCGGTAGTAGCGGAAACCGCCACCACCTTTCCAGTTGACTGCTTTGGTGATGCCGCTATCATCCAGACCATCAATCACACGACGCAAGCGTGGAACAATATGTGTATCGCAATGATCCCCAAGCTCGACCATAATCCATCTACGTCCCATCTTGTGGGCAACCGCTCCCGTTGTGCCTGACCCTCCGAATGAGTCAAGAATCCAGTCTCCTGGCTTGGTCGTCAGATCCAACACACGTTTCACTAAGAACTCTGGTTTCTTGCCTTTCGGGAATGCAACTCCTCCTTCCTTGTGCAAATTATTCGATAGGATGTTATCCCAGAGAGTCGTTAGCGGCTCTCCAGCAATCATCTTACCGTCGATCATCTTCAATTTGTCCGCGTAGAACAGGATCCTCTCACCCCGAACAAAGTACATGTCGGAATATCCTTCCCGCTCAAGGTAGAATACGACCTCAGGCTGTTCCTTGGACTGATCAATCATGTCACGAGCAGCAGCACTGACGCCCTTATAGTCAGGACGGGCGAGACGTATAACATTGGATGGGTTATCCATTACGAATTCGTCGAGTACATCGGCGACTTTCTTCACCAGCTTGCGTGCTTCTGAAAGAGACAATCGTCGGGCATCCGCAAAGGCTTGGGTAAGCGTCACAAATTTCCACTCTCGATAACTGACAGTGGAGTTCACTATAAACTGATTGTACCTCTTGTCTCGCTTTCTAGCGGTGAACACTCGATTGGGCGTCCACTCGCTCCTATTCTTGGCATACATCAGAAGGAAGTTCGTGGTGTTGACGCATCCGGGGTTTATCGCCTTGTGCCCAGTAGCAGAGCCTTGCTTGAAACTAATGACGTATAGCCTGTTGGCACGTTGAAAAACCTCGTCAAGAAGCACGATCAGATAACCCATTTCATTGTCATCTATGTGTACAAACAGAGTGCCCTCCGGAGCTAACAGATTGTGTAGGATCTTCAGCCGGTCACGCATTTGCGACAACCAAAGTGAATGCTCAATGCCATCATCATAATTCTCAAACATTTCACCAGTGTTGAAAGGCGGATCTATGTAGATGCACTTGATCTTTCCGGCGAACTCCTGCTCTAGCGCCTTCAGAGCTAGCAGATTATCACCGAATATCAGCCGGTTGTCGAAGATATCCTTTTCGCTATGACGTTGAGCCGCGTGGTAGGACTTCTCCGGGTCTTCTATCAGGATTCTCGGCTCCAGCTTTGGCCGGTTCTCCTTCCCGATCCACGTCAGTTCGAGTTTTGTTTTTTGTTTTGCCATGCGTCATCC
>DAOWMX010000245.1 GCA_030642885.1 Anaerolineales bacterium
CAACCCCTCACCAGCTTGGGAAGAACCACGATGTACATCCCAGGAGTGCTTTGCGAGGGCAGACTTTGTAATGCGCCCATGTCCCCTTGGGGGGACAATAGGGGGGGGACGAAAAGATCAAGCGACCCATCACTTCTGCAGGGTTCGGTATATATAAAAGACCCATCAACTTGGGTGTCGGCGTTTATGTACCCCTTCCATGGTAAATGGAAGAGAACTTCATTTAATAGGTGGAGTTCCCAAGAAATTCTACGCGTGTGCGAAGACGGGATCGTCGTTGGTGGTTCGTCCAGGGAATAGAGCGCGTGCTGGTTATCCGCAGCTCTAATGGGAATAGATACGGTCTCGCAGAGCCACAACCTGCCGGCGCAAGGCATCATCGCTCTCAAGCTGGTCGGCAATTTTCCCACAACCATACATAACAGTTGTATGATCGCGTCCGCCGAGAGCCGCACCAATCTTCGGCAAGGAACTGCTCGTTTCCTCGCGGATCAGATACATTGCAATTTGCCGCGGGAAGGCCACCTCTCTCGAGCGTTCACGGCTGAGAAGCCGATCCTCCTCTATCCCAAACTGGTCGGCAACCACGGAGATAATCTGCTCAGTTGTCACGCTGCTTGTGGGAACAACCATGTCTGCCAATGCCGCATCAACAAGGTTGGGAGTTAAGATTTCGCAGCGAAGGTCGGCGTAGGCGAGAACTCGTGTGAGTGCGCCCTCAAGTTCGCGAATATTGCTCTGCACACGCTCGGCAATCTCGCTCAATATTTCGTCGGGAGCTTTCCGCCCTAATCGTTCCGCCCTCGATCGAAGAATTGCCAACCTTGTTTCATAATCTGGCGCATGGATATCCGCCGTCAAACCCCATTCGAAGCGTGACCGCAATCGCTCTTCAAGCGTCACGAACGCCTTCGGCGATCGGTCCGAAGAAATTACGACTTGTTTTTCTTGCCCATGGAGCGTGTTAAAAGTGTGGAAGAACTCTTCCTGGGTCGCTTCCTTACCGGCGATGAACTGAATATCATCAATCAGAAGGACATCAACTCTGCGGTAGCGTTCGCGAAAAACCGCTGTGTTTCTCGAGCGAATGGCATCGACCAGATCGTTTGTAAATTCCTCTGACGAAACATAGCGGACCTGTAATCCCGCGTCGAGACACTCATGCCCGATAGCGTGCAGTAAATGTGTTTTTCCGAGCCCGACCCCACCGTAGAGGAACAACGGATTATAGGCTTTCGCTGGACTCTCTGCGACAGCCTGCGCGGCAGCGTGCGCCAACCGGTTGCCTTTCCCAACAACAAATGTCTCGAAAGTATATCGATTGTTTATCGAGGACGCGAGCCGGTCGCGATCATCACAAAACTCAGGGGCTTCTAATGCCGGTTCGAGTGGGTCGTCAACAGATGGTTCCCCTTGCCAGACGATGAATTTCACGCCAACTGTTCGGCTGAGGATTCCAGTTAGAACGCGCTTTGCGGTGGATAGCAGGCGATCTTCAAGCCAATCACGGGCGTAGGCATTTTGCACACCGATGATGAAATTTCCGTCTTCGTAGGCGATAAACTCCGCGTCACGAACCCAGGTGTCGTAAACTGCACGCGGCATCTCCATCTGTAGTTGGCCGAGCGCTGCCTGCCAGTGTCGCTCCGCGTTCATTCACACCTCCAAGGAGCCCGATTCTTCTCCACATATTTCCAGTGTCGGGCCCTTGCCGTTTTCAAATGTGCGAGTTTACACCCAGTTGGTAAATCGCAGGTTGGTCTGTGGTCGCCGAGGAAACGACCTATCGATCCACTGCGATGTTTGGAGGACCGTGGGCACTCCTCCTCTTCTTTGAAACTTCTCTCTCCCACAGCTACTCGATTCTAGCAAATTGCGGTCGCTCCTACAATAGCTAAGCCCCCCTGAACCTAAAAACTTTAAAAGTTTTAAGGTCACGTAATGTTAAAGAATAATTCGGCTCCGTTTTTTCCATCGCAAATCCAGTAAGTCGTCAGCTCTTTCCGCATCCCTAGATACATACTACTTCGCCAATCAGACCCCCACATCTGCGGATATAAAAACTTTACAATCATCCATTTACTAAGCTTCGCCTAACCTTAAAGGCTTTATGAGGGCTGACGCACCGCGAGGCAATGGAACAAACCTGATAATTGCGGGTTCGCCTATTGTAATTAGATAATTAGAGGTGTCTCTTGCGCCAATTCGGGGTAGTAATGGACGTATTACAGGTTCGTGACCGTTGATTTTCACGCCAACAGCAGCGCGGATACTTCCCTCACAGAACGCGCGGCTATGATCTCCAACCCTGCAGGCGCAGGAGGTTCTCCGCGCACCTGCTTGGGGATCACAACTCGCTTGAAACCAAGTTTGGCCGCCTCATGGAGTCGTGCGGGGATCTGCGCTACCGCCCTCAACTCACCCGTGAGTCCAACCTCACCGATGAGGGCGACATCCGCAGGAACCGGTTTGTCTGACAATGAGGAAGCAATCGCGATTGCAGTTGCCAGGTCGGCAGCCGGCTCACTGATGTGCATCCCTCCCACAACATTGATAAAGACATCCTGGTCATCAAGGCGAATGCCAACCCTCCTCGAGAGTACGGCGACGGTGAGGAGCAAACGTTGAATGTCGATGCCATTGGTTGTACGGCGGGGGTGTCCAAACGACGTTTTGCTGGTGAGGCCCTGAATCTCGACCAGAAGAGGGCGCGTGCCCTCCATCGTCACCGCAACGGCCGAACCCGGGGCGTTAATAACACGCTCGGCGAGAAATGCCTCAGAAGGGTTTGGTACTTCAACCAACCCGTGTTGCTGCATTTCAAAAACACCAACTTCGGTGGTCGGACCGAAGCGATTCTTCACCGAGCGCAGGATGCGATAGGCATGGTAGGGGTCACCCTCCAGATAAAGCACGGTATCGACGATGTGTTCCATCACGCGCGGACCAGCGATTGCTCCATCCTTGGTCACGTGTCCAACAAGGAAGACGGCAATCCCGGAAGACTTTGCCAGGCGTTGAAGTTGGGCCGCACATTCCCGAACCTGGGTTATAGAACCGGCGCTAGATTCAAGTTCGGAGAAGTGCATCGTCTGAATCGAGTCAATTACCAATGCGCTCGGCGCCACCTGCTCGTTGTGCTGTGTAATTAACTGCAGATCAGTCTCGGCCAGGACGAACAACTCCTGGGATAGCGTTTCAGACTGAGCAAGTCGATGGGCTCTCGTCTTTATCTGGCGCTCGGATTCCTCACCGGAGACATAGAGAACACGTTCGCGCTCAGACATCGCGAGTGCCATTTGCAATAGCAATGTCGATTTCCCAATACCGGGATCACCGCCGATTAAAACCACCGATCCCGGGACAATCCCGCCGCCGAGAACTCTAGCGAACTCCTCAATTCCCAGAGGAATCCTTTCCTCTGGATCACCTGCTATTTCAGATAAGCGCTTCGGCGTACTCGTGCTCAGCAACCCGGGGCTGTGTTTTCTTTGCCGGGGCGGCGCCACAATTTCTTCAACCATGCTGCTCCAAGCGCCGCACTGCGGGCAGCGCCCCAAAGCTTTCGGCGCCGTCCGGCCACATTCCTGACAGATATATTGCGTTCGAGATTTTGCCACTCATCCACCTCATCAAGATTATACATTTAGCTCACGCCCAGGAAACAAAAGGCCCGACTTCGTGTCGGGCCCATGGGTCATTCTCAGGGAGTTCCGTTCACCCTGCAGCCACGGCCGTTTGAGGTTCGTCCTCCGGCTCCTCAGCAGCGAGGCGAAGAATAATCTCATCTTCCTCGACATCCACGATGATTTCATCACCGGCGGCAAATTGCCCTGACAGCAATTCATCTGAAAGCTGGTCCTCCACTTTATTTTGG
>DAOWMX010000152.1 GCA_030642885.1 Anaerolineales bacterium
GTGAGTACCTCGCCATACGTCTGCCCGGCAATCTGGATCGTCCGGTATGGCGCTTCCCCGCTCTCTGCATCCAGCGCTGTTTGAACCAGTTGGGAATTAAGCATTAAGCCTGGGGGGTTCCATGGATCTCCTTTTGAGAAATCTGTATGGATTAGCGTGCCTGACTCAGAATCAAAGGTACTAATGTGCGCTCCGGCGATTTCACCGAGATCACGCGTTACATTTTCCAGATACTTTCCGATCAACACAGCTCCAAAAATATTCCCGTACTGGTCCGTCATGGGTCCACCGACAAAAAGGACCTGGACCTCCTGGTCACCGATTTGAATTGCGTGCATTCCCGCTTGCTTTTCGCCTTCCGTATCCTCCCCCAACGCCTCTGGCTCCAAGCCAAGGATCGTGCGCACGAAAGGCCAGGATTGATAATATCCCTCTCCGCGCAGCGTAAGATAATCACCCGGAGGAGCATCCGGTTCGCTCCGCCGTATCGCCAATAAGCTGGTTCCATCTCTATCCAGGACTACGGCGACATCCGTCTCTGTGGTCACCACGGTCTGCAGGATACGCGCCCGTAAATCCTCCGCTCTGCTCAGTGCGACTGCCTCCGGAACTCCTTCTGTGTTTGAGATCGCACGTTGAACCTCAAGGAGGCGCTCCTCAATTCGGACGACCTCATCAGCGGCTTGTTGACCGCTGTCACGAAGCTGCCGTTGGAAACTCACTTCTTCCGCCTTGCTAAGTTGTTGATTTACTAAGAATCCGAGGCCGAGGCCAAGAGCGAGGGCAAGGACGATAAATGGAAGAGTGATCTTCCATCGCAGGCTAAAGCGTACGCGAGGTTGTTCGTTTTCAAGCACAATATGTCCTTATGAATAGCCCATGTGCAACTTCTGTTAACTAGAAAGAGTACAACAATAGCGTTAAGTCCACTCCACGAGCATTTCCATCACGCCACCTTAAACTATAAACGCCTTTGGGAAACTTTGACTTTACAGTTGCCTAACCAGCATCCAGCTCACCGAAGACAACGATGCGCTGATTATCCACAAGGTATGGGTAGCAAGAAATCAAGGTGATCGTAGGTTTGGATGTCGGCTCGAGGACACTGACTTCGGTGGGGGAAACAATACGAAAGCCTGTCACACGGTAGGTAAATTCCTGCGTCGTTGTCGAAATAATAATCTCATCCCCCGGCTTAAGCTGATCCAGATCCCGGAAGAGCTCTCCGAAGATGTCGTTATGGGCGGAGAGAACGAGATTGCCATTCTCGCCCGGGTTCCCACTGCCGATGTATTGTCCAACTCCCTTCCGCAGCTGATCCCACCCAACCCCCTGAACTACGGGGGCTACATCGTTCCAAATCTTGGGAATGAAAATGTTGTGTACTTGTTGCGGTCCCGGTGTCGGTATGGCAACGAAAGGCAGCGACTGAACCAATGGGCGCAGGTTCTCTGGGATCTCGGCTTCATTTGGTTGCGCCCCGCCTGGCGAGGTCGGAGGCGTGTGTCCTGAGGGAAGCACAACGGCCGTGATTAAGGGCGTTGGCACCGGCTCTCCAAGTGACAGAGCTTCGGCGACCTCCGCGTTCAGGCGTTTAAGCGCTCCCGCCCCGCTGAGAAGAACATAGAGAAATCCAACGGCTGCCGCGACTTCGACGACAATGAGCGCACGATTCAGGAACTGCTTTATGGTCTGCTTGGATTGGGAGGTCGTCTCATCCTCGTCGGCTATGACCGAGTTTACCTGGCTGGTCGACTCTGTATCTAGGGTGGCTTGAGGGGCGGGAACCGGAAGCACTCGGCCGCTGCGCTGGAATTGTTTCAAGCGCATTTGCCGAGCCTCCATCTTTTTTCGAGCCAGCAATGCCTCTAACTCAGCAATCGTCAGCTCTTCTGCCAACCGCCTATTCTTTGCCATAGGTCATCCACAAAAACAAATTCTCCAAGGTGAATGTTGCAGGAAAGATGCCGCATTAAACTCGCAGGAATTATACTCGAATGCCCTTTTCCAAACCCGGGTGATATTTCAGTATTAGATGGGAGTAGAATGTTACCTGGAATTATCGATATGCGTCTTCCCGCTTTTTCACCCGTAAAACCTGTATCTTTCTACCTTCAATGTCGTACCGGATTCTCAAGCTTCTTATTCGCCATCGATACTGACCAGTTTCTGCCGCAACAACCTTCCGACCACGATAAGGTTCCAACTGAATTCTGCCCAATGCTCTTCTTACTCGTACTTGATCTTCACGGGAGATCTTTCTCATATCCTTGAGAAAACTCTTGGCGATGACCAGTTCGTACTCATTGGCAGCATCAGTCATTTGATCTCGAGACCCAATTCCGCCTCAGTAAAACCAAATTCCTTGTCCAACACTTCCAAGCTTAGTGTTCGCCCTAACCGAATGTCCTCACGGGCTTCCGCAATGCTAGCTAGATACTCTTTATCCTGAAGCTCATCCGCTGTTTCTAGTAACTCAATAAGCTCAAGATATTGGTCCATACCAATTACTACTGCCTGGGGTCTGCCCATTCTAGTGACGACGAACAGACTCCGGCCACGTGCAGCTTCATCGATCATCGTGCCAAAATGATTGCTCGCCTGTGTTGCAGAAATTGTCTTGGGCGTAGGGTTATCTGCCAATGTTACACCTCCAAAAGTACCTCAACGTTGTGAATAGATTAGCTAATCTAGCTAATTTATAGCACATAAAGGGAAAAAGTCAATTAAGGCGATTCGTGTCAAGTATCTGAGCACCATTAACCGCCTTTGACTCACAATTGGGTTTCAATGAGTCTTATTTTCGAAAAGATAGAGAACTGAAATAAGCAATTATGTCTTGGAATCCAGGTGAACCATTCCTAGGGTGCCCGCTCTTCCATTGATTCGCGACCACATTGACCCTCGTAAAATAAGACCTTGCCTACATTTTAGAGGGAATATTATGAGCTCTCGCTATGCAGCAATTGGTTCAGGCCAATGCAGACTTGTTTTCTTGGCCTTCTCATAACGTACCAAGCCCGTATTAGCGTTGTGTGGACACTCCCTGAGTCGTGATGCATTCCCCCAAAAAAGTTGACCCCGGAGTTCCTCGCGAAAGAGGTTCCGGGGTCGCTGTATTTATCGTTTCAAGTTGTGCCGATAGAAACCTAAATGAAGAAATCCTCCCCATCCCCGTTAATCACCATGCGTATCTGTAATACCAATCGATCTGCTTGATCCGTTGCGAGTCGAAGTCGTTTCATTGGCTCCGTCGCACCCGCTTCCAGCGAGTCGCGAATACCATGCAACTGTGGAATCAGAACATTATCGGTGTAACTCAACGCTTGCTTCACATCTTGGAAATCCTTCTGATGGGAGTATTCCAGCAGTGCAATAAACCCCTTCAGATCCTCCCTTAATGCACTTATCGTTGCTTCCAGTTCTTCTGTGGATTTAAGCTGGTCGGCAACGCGCTCAAGATTATCAAGAACTTGCGGAAATGTGATCATTCGTCACTCCTACATTTTCCTGAACTTTCACCTATCCTTAAGTATATACCCAATATTCCCCGCCAGAGCGATCGGAAGTCAGCAACGAGGTGCTCATCAATCAGGTACTGTGGAATCACGATGCATCCTTCGTATAAACGCTGCGCTTGAGTTCGGCGAGGTAGGGAAGCGTGCGATAGGTCTCCGCGTAGTCTAATCCGTAGCCAACAACCCATACGTCAGGAATAGTGAACCCGAGATAATCGATCGGTTCATGTGATCTGTCCCCCTCCTTCTGCACCAAAACACAGGATTTCAGCGAACTCGGTCGCCGACCTAGTAATGTCTTGTGTAAATAGGAAATAGTTTGACCGGTATCGACGATATCCTCGACGAGCAGGATATTCCGATTCTCGATGGGCGCACGAAGGTCCATCAATATCCGCACCGCGCCGCTGGAGGTGGCGCTATTCCCATAACTTGAAAGCGCCATGAAATCGACGGTGTGAGGAATGGTTAGTTCGCGCACGAGGTCCGCCATGAAAATGAACGCACCTTTAAGAATTCCCACCAGGTAAAGGTCACCTTGATCACGATAATCATCGGAGATCTGCTGCGCCAGCTCCGCCACACGAAGACTGATTTCATCCTGCGTGAGCAGCACGCTTTCTAAATCTGGATTGATTTTAGACATTAAGGATTCCCTTTTTAGAGCCCGGGAGACGAGATCTCAGGTTTTGATTTCCTGCACCGGATCGATAGAACTTAGTTCACTAATTTTATGTTCTATGCCCAATCTATGCAATGGTTCAAGACGGATTGCACGATCTATGATATCAGTTTCAAATGCGTATCGGCGATGGGTTACTGCGACTCGGGCAAACTCCATCTTACGCTAGCAAGCGTGTCCTGACCATGACGCATTTCGAACAGAACGAACTTCGCGCAGGAGGTAACGCCGGGTAACACTCGCGATCAAACGGATGGCGTAATCGAGTCTTTATCAATTTCCTTCTGAACCTGTGCTAGTTCTCGCTCTAGCTCTTCCTCCAGATCCTCCAACTCCTGAAACATCAACGGTGACACCGAATGCGCCGGCCAACGTTTTTTCAAGTCTTCAATCTTTTCTTCCAATTCTTTAACACGCTCGGTTTTCATGTCGTCATGGTCCCTTCGCTATTCCGTCGAGATGGATCTCGTATCCTTGCTTTGTGTAATTCTTCACTAGCACATCCATGTCAGCCTCGACCTGCTCAGTTTTGCCCAGATTTGCTCGAGAGGTATCTTACACATTCTATCAGGAGGACTTCCTAGATCATGGGATCCATAGCGAGTGCAGGATGGGCAGATGCATCCATAGACGATATGATCTCGTCTTCGGTTAAGCCGTCATTTTCGGTGGATATCTTATCTACGAAATCATAGATTCCAGCTTCGGCTGCAAGTGTCTCAAGAACGGGGCGCAGTTCCTCTCGCAGCGTGTGATTCATCCATACAATACGCTGCCAGCCTCCTTCCGCCGAAATGAATTTATCCCTGTGCAGTGCACGTTTACTATGACCCATGAAGCCAGGAACGGGAGCACCCACTGCGACCAATTCATAGAGCATCTCCCAATTCATTCCGCTCGGTGTCATACCCTCATAGTCTCGCTCCACGATCATCACACCGTTGCAACCCGGGAGCATGGCCGTGATGCACTCGAAGTCACCACAAGCCGAACCAGGGTCTTGCATCAGGCTGTACAGGCTGTATGCTGTTCTTGTCCCACCCGATTCCTGCTGAACCATCCGATTTACACTCTCCCACTGACCAAGACTGCTGTCGATAAGACCGTCTTTGTCGATGGATTTGTTCGGTCCGACCGCACGGATGCTGATGGCAGCTCGTGCATCCATCCAGTCTACTGCACCGCAAACCCCTGGATGTTCCGGGCTGATGACACATAGGTGGCTGGCTGCAATCGTCTGGCAAAGATTACAGGTATAGAAGGTTTCTACGTCTTCATCCACCAGGCTGCTTAAGCGTTTATCCCGTTGTTCATAGATAGCTTGTGCTCTCTCTTCGATGGCTTTTATTTGCGCAGGTTCTGTAAAAATGGTGATCTGAACGCGACTCAAGATCATTCCATATTCGTTGTGGTAACGGGCGTGAAGAATCTCTCCCAGATGGCGCAAACTCAGACCGTTATCAACGGCTTTTTGGGCAATGCGCAGAGTGACCATCGTACGCTGCCCACGATGGACGACACCA